>NZ_JAVRBF010000110.1:0-14526 GCF_032436805.1 Streptomyces sp. P17
ATACGGCCTCGGTCTGCACGTCAAGGTCGCGAAGGACTGGCAGCGGGATCCGAAGCAGTTGCGCAAGCTGGGGTTCTAGGGGCGCTGCGTGGGGCGGCTTCCTGTGAGCGGATCGAGGCCCTGCTGGGGACGCCGGCCGCGCGGCGGTAGCCGCACGTCGATACGGCCTCGGTCTGCACGTCAAGGTCGCGAAGGACTGGCAGCGGGATCCGAAGCAGTTGCGCAAGCTGGGGTTCTGAGCTGAGTCGGCCGTCTTCAGTCCACCCCCTTGATCCGCCCCACCAGCACCGCCCCGGCCGCCGCGGTCAACGCCGCCACCAGGTACAGCACCCGGTAGCCGCCGAGGTGGGTCACGATCGGGGCGGCCAGGGCGGGGGCGGCGACCTGGGGGAGGGCGTTGGCCACGTTGATGACGCCGAGGTCCTTGCCGCGGTCGGACGCCTTCGGCAGGACGTCCGTCATCAGCGCGAAGTCGACCGACATGAACACCCCGAGGCCCACGCCCAGCAGCGCCGCCACGACGATCGCGCTCGGCCAGGTCTGCCACGCCGCCAGCAGGGCGGTGGCCGCCGCCATCAGCGCCCCCGACCAGCGCACGAACGGCTTGCGCAGACCCACGCGGTCCGACCAGACGCCGCCCACCACGACCGTGGCCAGCAGCGTCACGCTGTTCACCGCGGTCAGGATCAGCACGTCCGCCTCGGGGTCGTCGTGGTGCAGACGGTCCCGCAGGTAGTAGAGCAGGTAGAGGATCACGAGGGCGTTGCTGAGATTGATCAGGAAGCGGGTCAGCCAGGCCCAGCCGAAGTCCGGGTAGCGACGCGGACTCAGCCAGAAGCCCCGGAAGAAGGCCCTGGCGGACCACGCCGGCCGGTCCACGACCCCCAGCCTGAGATCCCCGTGCCGCAGTACGTACGGCAGGACACCCGCCAGCGTGAACACCGCGCACGCCGCATACCCGGCCGCGATCCCGCCCACCGCCGTCGCAAGCCCCGTACCGGCGACCGCCCCGAGGATCTGCGCCGCACCCAACCAGCCGCCCACCGAGCCCCGTTGGAGCCGCGGCACCCGGTCCGGCACCGCCGCCGTCACCGCCGCGAACGCCGCGTTCAGGGTCAGCTGGACCAGGCACCAGCCGGCCATCATCGTCCACAGCCCACCCGCACCGGCGAGCAGCGCCAGCGACAGCGCGCCGCCCGCGGCCCCGGCCACGATCCACGGTCTGCGGCGCCCCCAGCGGGCCGTCGTCCGGTCCGACAGGGCGCCGAAGAGCGGGTTCGCCACCAGCGAGACGGCCGCGCCGACCCCGGTCACCCAGGCCAGCAGCGTCTCCTTCGACATCCCGGTGCCGGGCGCGAAGTCCTCCGCCTGCTCCGGCAGCAGGATCTGCAGCGGGCCGTACCAGCCCGCCCAGATCGCCCAGTTGGCCAGCGACAGCGCCGTCGCCCAGCCCCGGCCGACCCGTTCCGTGGGCTCGGCCAGGGCGGTGACCGTCATCCCTGTGCCCGCAGCACGTCCCGGTACCAGCGGTAGGACGCCTTCGGGGTGCGCTCCAGGGTGTCGTAGTCCACATGCACCAGACCGAACCGGCGCGCGTACCCCTCCGCCCACTCGAAGTTGTCCAGCAGCGACCAGACGAAGTAGCCCCGGACGTCGACCCCGGCCTCCGTCGCCCGGTGCAGGGCGCGGATGTGTCCGTCCAGGTAGGCGATCCGGTCCCGGTCGTCGAGGCCGTCGTACGAGCAGCCGTTCTCGGTGATGACGACGGGCGGGAGGCGGTCGCCGTAGCGCTCGTGGAAGGCGGTGAGGAGTTCGGTGAGCGCCTCGGGGACCACCGGCCAGCCGAAGTCGGTCACCGGGACCCCTTCGACCTCCCGGACGGAGAAGGGGAGTTCCGCGGGCATGGTGACACCGCCGAACTCGATCTCCGCGCCCTGCGGGGCGCCCACCTTCGTCGGGGCGTAGTAGTTGATGCCGTACCAGTCGACCGGCTCGCCGATGACCTTCAAATCCGCCTCGACGTCGCCCGGCATCAACTCGCCGATTCCCGCCGGGTATTCACCGAGCAGGACCGGGTCCGCGAACAGCCGGTTGAGCAGGACGTCGTAGAAGTCCGCCGCCTCCACGTCGGCGGGCTCCTTCGACGCCGCCCAGGTCGGCCCGTGCGAGTTGGCGATCCCGACGTCCGTGACCCCGGCCGCGCGCAGCGCCCGTACGGCCAGACCGTGGGCGAGGAGCTGGTGGTGGGCGACCGGGAGCGCGTCGAACAGGAGCTGCCGGCCCGGCGCGTGGGTGCCGAGGGCGTGGCCCAGCAGGGTGTGCTCGGCGGGCTCGTTGAGGGTGATCCACTTGTGCACGCGGTCCCCGAGCCGCTCGGCCACCATCGACACGTACTCGGCGAACCGGGCCGCGGTGTCCCGCTCCAGCCAGTCCAGACCGGCCGGCAGGTCCCAGTGGAAGAGGGTGGGCACCGGGCGGACGCCCGCCGCGCACAGCTCGTCCACCAGACGGTCGTAGAAGTCCAGGCCGCCGGGGGAGTTGACCCGCGGCCACGAGACCGAGAAACGGTACGCGCCCACCCCGAGGCCCGCGAGCAGGGCCACGTCCTCGCGGTAGCGATGGTAGTGGTCGCAGGCCACCGCCGCCGTCGAGCCGTCCTTCACCCGGCCCGGCACCTGTGTGAAGGCGTCCCACACGGACGGCTCACGCAGCTCGGCCGCGCCCTCGATCTGATGGGCGGAGGTCGACACGCCCCACAGGAAGCCCGCCGGGAACCGAGGTATCGGGTGCTCTTGAGTCGCCATGCGCCGGATCATCCGTACCGCCGGTAAGGGAAGTCAACGGCCCGGCGTGAACAAGCGGTTACGCGCCTTCCTTCAGCACCTTGGTGATCAGCCTGCGCTGTTCCTCGGTCAGTCGTGGATCGGAGCAGTACACGGTTTTCCCGTCCACCGTGATCTGGTAGCTGAACCCGTCGGGCACCCCGACAGGTGGCGTGCCCCGGCCCGCGGCGACCGCCTTCTCGGCCAGGGCATGCCACTCGGGTGCGTCGGGCCGCCCCGAGGTGTCCACCTCGGCATGCCGCTCGATGCCCGCGAATCCGCCCGTGCGCCTCACCTGAATACGCATGGGACCTGTCTAGTACGGAATCAGAGGGTGCGCACCCCGACCTGCTCCCATGCCTTCTGCACCGCCTGGAGCTCCTCGCTGCCGTCGCCGTACCGTGCCTTCGCGGCGGCGACGGTCAGCGTGGCGAAGTCGGCGAACAGGGCCTGGGCCTTCAGCTCGCCGCCGGTGAGCACGTCGTACCAGATCTGCCCGGCGCGCTCCCAGGCGTGGCCGCCGAGGGCGGTGGCCGCGAGGTAGAACGCGTGGTTGGGGATGCCGGAGTTGATGTGCACGCCGCCGTTGTCGCGGCCCGTGCGGACGAAGCCGTCCATCGTCGCGGGCTGCGGGTCCTTGCCGAGGACGTCGTCGTCGTACGCGGTACCCGGCTCCTTCATGGAGCGCAGCGCCTTGCCCGTCACCCGCGGGGCGAGCAGCCCGGCGCCGATCAGCCAGTCGGCCTCGGCGGCGGTCTGGCCGAGGGTGTACTGCTTGATGAGCGCGCCGAAGACGTCCGACATCGACTCGTTCAGGGCGCCGGGCTGGCCGAAGTAGGTGAGGTTGGCGGTGTACTGGGTGACGCCGTGGGCGAGTTCATGGCCGATGACGTCGATCGGGATGGTGAAGTCGAGGAAGATCTCGCCGTCCCCGTCGCCGAACACCATCTGCTCGCCGTTCCAGAAGGCGTTGTTGTAGTCCTTCTCGTAGTGCACGGTCGCGTCCAGCGGCAGTCCGTTGCCGTCGATGGAGTTGCGCTCGTAGGCCTTCAGGAGCAGCTCGAAGGTGGCGCCGAGGCCCGCGTAGGCGCGGTTGACGGTGGCGTCCTTGCCGGGCTCCTCGCCCTCCCCGCGAACCTTCTTGCCGGGCAGGTCGGTGCCGTTCCGGGCGTCGTAGATCGTGCGGAGCGGCTTGTCGGGCTCGGCGTCGGCGGGCGGGGCGACGGCGGGCGCGCCGAGCACGGTGGTCAGCCGGCGGTGGGTGCGCTCGTAGGCGTCGCGCTGGAGGGTCCGGCGGGCGGGTCCGGCGAGCGCGGGGTCCTCGGCCTGGGCCAGCTTGTCGAGGACATGCGGTGGTACGACGGTGCAGAAGACGGGCTCATGGCCCCCGTAAGTCGTCATGCCCGGCACCATTGCACTGTGTTATGCCGCTGTCACTACCCGCAACCATGATTGGTGAAATGTGCCGACAAGACGCCCGCGGTGCGGCGGCGAAGTGGTATGGCGCACTTTTTGTCCCCTTCGTCCGCGCGGTCCCGCATACTGATACGCACCGCCGCATCGCGGGCGGCTCGGCTAGCATGCTGCGCATCATGTTTTTCGGGCTGCTCCTCCTTAGCTGCCGCGGCGAGGGCCTGTAGTCGAGGCCGACCCCCTCCCCGCGGTGCTTGGCGTTGCGTCGTCGGCCGTCCTTCCGGACACCTTGAGGAGCCCGCCCATCATGGCCAACCGCCAGCAGCCCACTTCCATGCCGATCCACAAGTACGGCCGCTACGACCAGGTCGACATCCCGGACCGCACCTGGCCGGACCAGCGCATCACCACCGCCCCCCGCTGGCTCTCCACCGACCTGCGCGACGGCAACCAGGCCCTGATCGACCCGATGTCGCCCGAGCGCAAGCGCCGGATGTTCGACCAGCTGGTCAAGATGGGCTACAAGGAGATCGAGGTCGGTTTCCCGGCCTCGGGCCAGACGGACTTCGATTTCGTACGCTCCGTCATCGAGGAGCCTGGCGCGATCCCCGACGACGTCACCATCTCCGTACTGACCCAGGCCCGTGAGGACCTGATCGAGCGCACGGTGGAGTCCCTGAAGGGCGCCAGGCGGGCCACCGTCCACCTGTACAACGCCACCGCGCCGGTCTTCCGCCGGGTGGTCTTCCGCGGCTCCAAGGACGACATCAAGCAGATCGCCGTCGACGGCACGCGGCTGGTCATGGAGTACGCCGAGAAACTGCTGGACCCCGAGACGGAGTTCGGCTACCAGTACAGCCCCGAGATCTTCACCGACACCGAGCTGGACTTCGCGCTGGAGGTCTGCGAGGCGGTCATGGACGTCTGGCAGCCCGGTCCGGGCCGCGAGATCATCCTCAACCTGCCCGCCACCGTGGAGCGTTCGACCCCCTCGACCCACGCCGACCGCTTCGAGTGGATGGGCCGCAACCTGTCCCGCCGCGAGCACGTCTGCCTGTCCATCCACCCCCACAACGACCGCGGTACGGCCGTCGCAGCCGCCGAGCTGGCGCTGATGGCCGGCGCCGACCGCGTCGAGGGCTGTCTGTTCGGACAGGGCGAGCGCACCGGCAACGTCGACCTGGTCACCCTGGGCATGAACCTGTTCTCACAGGGCGTCGACCCGCAGATCGACTTCTCCGACATCGACGAGATCCGTCGTACGTGGGAGTACTGCAACCAGATGGAGGTCCACCCGCGCCACCCGTACGTGGGCGACCTGGTCTACACGTCCTTCTCCGGCTCCCACCAGGACGCCATCAAGAAGGGCTTCGACGCGATGGAGGCCGACGCGGCGGCCCGCGGGGTCACCGTCGACGACATCGAGTGGGCGGTGCCCTACCTGCCGATCGACCCGAAGGACGTCGGCCGCTCCTACGAGGCGGTCATCCGGGTCAACTCGCAGTCCGGCAAGGGCGGTATCGCGTACGTCCTGAAGAACGACCACAAGCTGGACCTGCCGCGCCGGATGCAGATCGAGTTCTCCAAGCTCATCCAGGCCAAGACGGACGCCGAGGGCGGCGAGGTCACCGGCGCCGCCATCTGGACGGTCTTCCAGGACGAGTACCTGCCCAACCCCGAGAACCCCTGGGGTCGCATTCAGCTGAAGAACGGCCAGTCCACCACCGACAAGGACGGCGTGGACACGCTGACCGTGGAGGCGGAGGTCGACGGCTCCGAGGTGACGCTGGCCGGCACCGGCAACGGTCCGATCTCCGCGTTCTTCCACGCGCTGCAGGGCATCGGCGTCGACGCCCGGCTGCTGGACTACCAGGAGCACACGATGAGCGAGGGTGCCTCCGCGCAGGCCGCCTCCTACATCGAGTGCGCGATCGACGGCAAGGTTCTGTGGGGAATCGGCATCGATGCGAACACGACACGTGCGTCGCTGAAGGCGGTCATCTCCGCCGTCAACCGGGCGGCTCGCTGACCGGCCTGACCGGCGGTTCAGGACCCCGTTCGCCGTTTTGCCGGCGGCGGGGTCCCGTCGGTTACCGGCCAATCCCTGTGCAGGTCACGGAAAGGTCTCGTCCTGGGTGCTGACTAGGCCAGCGGGATGTGGCTAACATCACGCAAGCGCGGCGATGTTGCCGCGGGGTCACGCGGAGGTGCGACGTGCTGCCAGGACGGGGACGAAACGGCCGTGCCGCCAGGCCTGCCCGCATCCTGGGCACCCGCACCGCGTGGACGCCCGTCGGGGACGGGGAGTTCTTCTGCCCCGGCTGCGGGGGCGACCGCAACTACCAGCGGCTGACCGGCCGCCGCCGCTTCACACTGCTGGGCGTCCCGGTGCTGCCGCGCGGTGAGACCGGTCCGGTGGTGGAGTGCGCGGCCTGCCGCCGCCACTTCGGCACCGACGTGCTGGACCACCCCACCACCACCCGCTTCTCCGCGATGCTCCGCGACGCCGTCCACACCGTCGCCCTCGCCGTCCTCGCCGCGGGCGGCTCCTGCGCCCGTACGGCTTTGGAGACGGCCGCGTGCGCGGTCCGCGCGGCCGGCTTCGACGACTGCACCGAGGAACAGCTCGACGCCCTCGTCGAGGCCCTGGCCGCCGATACCGGCCGCGTCCTCGGCGAATCCTGCGGAGCGGGCCTGGCCATAGAGCTCCACGAGGCCCTGGACCCCCTGGCCCCGCACCTGGCCCCCGCGGGCCGCGAATCGATCCTCCTCCAGGGAGCCCGCATCGCCCTCGCGGACGGCCCCTACACCCCCGCCGAACGGGAAGTCCTGAGCACGGTGGGCGCGGCGCTGACGATCTGCGGCGACGACGTGACACGCCTGCTGGCGGCGGCGCGTACGCCCTCGTAGTACTCCCCGGGGAGTAACCGCGGCCTTCCGCCGCCCGCCGGAGTACCCCCCAACTCGCCCTCCCGCCCGACGAACCCGTCCCTTCGTGCCGGGAGTCTGGAGACCACCCAGACACCGGACCGGAGGGAGGCCCGCCAGATGGGGGCCGTAAGGACATCCGTACGACGACGGCGGGGCATTCCCTGGCTTGTGCTCGGGCTGTGGATCGTCGTGCTGGCGATCGCCTCGCCGTTCGCCTCGAAGCTCGCCGATGTGCAGCGGGACCGGGCCGTCGACTATCTGCCGGCCAGCGCCGACTCGACCCAGGTCGCCAAGATCCAGGACCGGTTGCCCGGCGGCGAGACCACGCAGATGGTCGTCGTCTATCACCGGGACGGCGGGCTGACCGCGGCCGACAGGGCCACGGCCGAGGAGCAGATCGCCGAGATCGCCGGGGCGTATCGGCTGACCGGTGAGCCCGCCGGGGTTCCGTCCGAGGACGGCACCACGCTCATGTACCCCGTGGCGAGCAACGAGCCCGGCACCGACGAGAAGGCCCGGGACGAGCTCGTCAACGACGTACGGGGCGTCGCCCAGGGCGGCGACGGGCTGAGCGTCGAGGTCGGCGGCGAGGGGGCGCTGGCCACCGATGCCGCCGAGGTCTACAACTCGCTCGACGGGCCGCTGCTGTACACCACCGTCGCTGTCGTGGCGCTGCTGCTGATCATCATCTACCGCAGCCCGTTCCTGTGGCTGGTGCCGCTCATCGTCGCCGGCGTCGCCAACTACCTGTCGATGGGCGTCGCCTACGGGCTCAACCAGTGGTTCGGCACCTCCGTGTCCGGCCAGAGCTCCGCCATCATGACGATCCTCGTCTTCGGCGCGGGCACCGACTACGCACTGCTGCTCGTCGCCCGGTACCGCGAGGAACTGCGCCGTATCGAGCGGCCGTACGACGCCATGGTCGCCGCGCTCAGGGGCTGCGGGCCCGCCGTGCTCGCCTCCTCCGGGACCGTCGCCGCGGGGCTGCTGTGTCTGCTCGCCGCCGATCTCAACTCCAGCCGTGCCATGGGGCCGTTCGGCACCGTCGGTGTGCTGTGCGCGCTCCTCGCCATGCTGACCCTGCTGCCCGTGGTGCTGGTGCTGCTCGGGCGGCGCGTGTTCTGGCCGCTGATCCCGTGCTACGGCAGCACCCGGAAGGCCCGCCGGTCGCTGTTCGCCGCGATGGGCAGCTCCGCCGGCCGCCGGCCGCGGACCGTTCTCGTGGGCGGTGCCCTCCTCCTCGGCGCGCTCGCGCTCGGCACGCTCAACCTGCCCGGCGCCATCAAGCAGGAGGACTCCTTCACCACCAAGCCCGACGCGGTCGTCGCCATGCAGACCCTCAACCAGGCCTATCCCGAGCGCTCCACCCAGCCCGTCACCGTCATCACCCCGGCCGACCGCGCCGAGACCACTCTGGCCGACATCCGCGGCACACAGGGCGTCGACAGCGCGGAGCAGGGACGCAGCGGCGGCGGCTGGGCCGAGATCTCCGTCGTCGCGAAGGACGCTCCCCAGTCCGCCGGGGAGAGCGCGGTCATCGAGGATCTGCGCGACCGGCTCGACGGCTCCTATGTCGGCGGACCCAGCGCCGAGCAGATCGACCTCAAGGACACCAACGCCCGCGACCGGCTGATCGTCGTACCGCTGGTGCTGCTGTCCGTGCTGCTCATCCTCGTGGCCCTGCTGCGCTCGCTGGTCGCCCCGCTGGTCCTGGTGGCGGCCGTGGTCGCCGTCTGGGGCGCCGCCCTCGGCATCGGCGGGCTCGTCTTCGGGCCGCTGTTCGGGTTCGAGGGCATCGATCCGGGGCTCGGACTGCTCTCCTTCGTGTTCCTGGTCGCCCTCGGCGTCGACTACGGCATCTTCCTGATGCACCGGATGCGCGAGGAATCCCTCAACGGCGCCGAACCCGTCACCGCCGCGCTCACCGCGCTGCGCACCACGGGAGGGGTCATCGCCTCCGCGGGGCTCGTCCTCGCGGCCACCTTCGCGGTGCTCACCAACATGCCGATGGTGCAGCTCGTCGAGCTCGGCTTCGTCATCGCGGTCGGCGTGCTCCTCGACACCTTCCTGGTCCGCACCTACCTGGTGACCAGCGCGAGCGTCGCGCTGCGCCGCAAGGTGTGGTGGCCGGGCGCCCTGTCCAAGGTGCCCGACAGCCCCGTACCACCGAAGGAACCGGAGCGGGTCACCGCAGCCGCCCACTGACCGACAAGGCGCCCCGCCGCTTTGATGGCTCGGTCGCCTACGGGCGCTCCAGCCGGTGTCGAGACGGCGATCGTGCTCAGCCCTTCGGGCCTCCGCGCGTTCGCCCTCTCGACACCGGCGCGCCCTTCGGCTCCCTCGCTGTCTCCCGGAGGGGCGCCTTCCCAGCGGAAGATGACCCCGTGCAGCAGCCGACCACTCCAGCGGCCCGCCCCCGGATCGGGGAGCGGATCATGGCCGCGATCAACCGTGACCCGACGACCGCCCCGCACGGCACCCGCAACGACACACTGCTCGCGGTGGCGGCGGCCGCCCTGGCCGTGTGCCTGGCGCTGGTCAGCGACGACACCCGCCGGCCCGACGCCCTCGGCTGGACGCTCCTGATCGCCGCGCATGTGCCACTGGTGTGGCGGCGGCGCGCGCCGCTGCTGGTGTTCGCGGCGGAGGTGGCGCTCGTCCTGCCCTACCACGCCCTCGACAACAACCACAGCGCGCCCGTCCCCGCCTCGTTCATCGCGCTGTACACGGTCACCGTCACCCAACGCCCCTTCCGCACCCTGGTGGTGACCGCGGCGGGCCTCGGCCTCTCCCTGACCGCGATGTTCACCTTCGGCGGGGACAAGCAGGCCGCCGACCTGCTGCGTATCTACGGCTGGGTCCTCGCCGTCATCTTCGTCGGCATCGACGTCCGCTACTACCGCCAGTACGTCGCCGCCATCGTCGAACGCGCCGAACGCGCCGAACGCACCCGCGAGGAGGAGGCCCGCCGCCGGGTCGCCGAGGAACGCCTGCGCATCGCCCGCGATCTGCACGATCTGCTCGCCCACAGCATCACCCTCATCGGCGTGCAGACCTCCGTCGCCGCCCATGTGCTGGCCGCCGACCCCGAACGCCTGGACCGGCAGACCCTCGCCAAGGCCCTCGACGACATCGCCGGGACCTGCCGCTCCGCGCGCGGCGAACTGCGCACCACCCTGGAGGTGCTGCGCGAGCCCGGCCCGGACGCGCGCGGCCCGCTGCCCGGCCTCGACGGGCTGCCCGACCTGGTGGAGGCCGCCCGGCTCGCGGGCGCCAAGGTCCAGCAGACCGTGGCGATACGACAGGCGCCGCCCGCCGTCGGCGCCGCCGCCTACCGCATCGTCCAGGAGGCGCTCACCAACGCCGTACGGCACGCGGGCCCCGAACCGGCCGTCGTCGTCGACCTGTACGAGAAGGACGGCGCCCTGCACCTCGCCGTCACCGACGACGGCACCGGACCGACCCCCGGGAAGGCGCCGGGCTTCGGGCTCGTCGGAATGCGCGAGCGCGCCCGCAGTGTGGGCGGCACACTCGACGCCGGGCCGTGCGAACGGGGCGGTTTCCAGGTGACCGCCGTACTTCCACTGGGAGGAGCCACGTGACCATCCGCGTCCTGCTCGCCGACGACCAGACCCTCGTCCGGGCCGCGTTCGCCATGCTCGTCGAGTCCGCGCCCGACATGGAGGTCGTGGGACAGGCCGCGACCGGCCGCGAGGCACTGCAACTGGCCCGCACCGAACGGGCCGACCTGGTGGTGATGGACATCCGCATGCCCGACCTCGACGGCATCGAGGCGACCCGGCTGATCGCCGCCGACGAGGACCTGGCCGGGGTGCGCGTGCTGGCGCTGACGACGTACGACACCGACGAGCACATCGTGGAGGCGCTGCGGGCCGGGGCCTCCGGCTTCCTGGTCAAGGACACCCGTCCGGCCGAACTCCTCGACGCGATCCGCACGGTCGCCGCCGGAGAGGCGCTGCTGTCACCGGGCCCCACGGCACGGCTGATCGCGCGATTTCTGCGCAGCCCCTCGACCCCGGCCGTGGGCGGTCCCGAGTGCCTCTCCGAGCGGGAGCGCGGGGTGCTCACGCTGGTCGCGCGCGGGCTCAACAACACCGAGATAGCGGACGCGTTGGGGCTCAGCCCGCTCACGGCGAAGACCCACGTCAGCCGCATCATGGGCAAGCTGGGGGCGCGCGATCGTGCGCAGCTGGTGATCGTGGCCTACGAGTCGGGTCTGGTGACTCCGGGAACCATGTGACGGACAGGTCAATGTCTGACACCCCGTCAAGGGAGCTCGATGACCCTCCTGAGCCGCACACTCCTCGTCACCGCAGTACTCCTCACCCCGCTCGCCGCGACCGGCCGGGCCTCGGCGGTCGCCGAATGCACGTCCTCCGTCCCGTATGTCTCGGGGCAGGGCGGCTACGACACCTACCGCATCCCGGCGACGGTCACCACCCGCCAAGGCACGCTGCTGGCCTTCGCCGAGGGCCGGCACGACGGCGCCGGTGACACCGGGAACATCGACGTCGTCCTCAGACGCTCCGCCGACGGCGGCTGCACCTGGGGCCCGCTGACCGTGGTGGCCGCCGGGAACGGCGACACCCGGGGCAATCCGGCGCCGGTGGTGGATCCGCGTACGGGCGCGATCGTGCTGGTCACCTCCTACAACAGCGGGGCCGTCACCGAGGGGCAGATCATGCGGGGCGAGGTGACACCGGAGCAGGGGCGCCGGGTCTTCGTCCAGAAGAGCTGGGACGACGGCCTGCGCTTCAGCCCGCCGCGGGAGATCACCGACCAGGTGAAGCGGCCGGACTGGCGCTGGTACGCCACCGGGCCCGGGCACGCCGTCGCGCTCCGGTACGGCGCCCACGCGGGCCGGATCGTGGTCCCGTCGAACCACTCCGCGGCCCCGCCGCCCGGCTCCGCCGACTCCGGCCAGGAGCCCAAGTACTACGGCGGCCACGCCATCTACAGCGACGACGGCGGCACCACCTGGCGCACGGGTTTCGTGGACGACAAGTACGACGGCCGGCACAACGCCAACGAGACCACGGCCGCGGAACTCCCCGACGGCAGGCTCTACTTCAACGCCCGTGACCAGTACGGCTCCAGCATCGGCCACCGCCTCGACAGCTGGTCGGGCGACGGCGCCCAGACCCTGTTCCGGCCGTACGCCGTCCAGCCCACCCTGAACGAAGTGCCGGTCGTGCAGGCGAGCGTTCTCCAGCTCCCCGGATTCGGCGCGCCCCTGCTGTTCTCGGGCCCGTCCGTGCCCACCTCCCGGCAGGCCATGGCGGTCTGGCGCAGCACCAACGGCGGGGTGAGCTTCACCAAGGTGCTGACGCTGTCTCAGCGGCGGGCCGCCTACTCCGACCTGGTGCGGGTCGATCCGCGCACGGTCGGGGTCCTGTACGAGACGGGAGTGAGCGGGCCGTACGAGTCGATCGAGTTCCGCCGGATCCCGGTGGACGCGCTCTAAAGCAGCCCGGCCGTCGCCAGGAACTTCTCGACGCGCCCCACCTCGCCCTCGGAGAGCGGCACCTGGGGTTCCGCGGTCGCCGGACAGTCGATGATCCCGCGCAGATGCAGGGCGGCCTTGAAGGCGCCCAGCGCCGAGGAACTGCCGCCCATCCGGGTGGGGTCCCCGACCCGGACCAAGCCGAACAGGGCGCACAGCCGCTCCTGTTCGGCCCGGGCCCGGTGCGGGTCGCCGCTGCGGCACAGGCGGTCCAGGCGGACGTAGCCGTGCGGGTCGACGTTGGCGAGACCGGGCACCGCGCCGTCCGCGCCCAGCGCCAGTGCCGCGTCGACGACCAGCTCGGAGCCGGTCAGCACAGGGAAGTCGGTGATGTCGGGGTGGGCGCGGGCGCCGGTGACGACCTCGCGGAAGGCGGCGAGATCGCCGCTGGAGTCCTTGAGCCCGGCCAGCACGCCCTCGGCGGCCAGTTCCAGGACCAGATCGACGGGGAGCTTGGTGTGCACGGCGGCCGGAAGGTCGTAGGCCAGGACGGGGACCGGGCTCTCGGCGGCGATCAGCCGGTAGTGGCGGGCGATCTCGGCGGGGTGGGTGGCCGCGTAGAACGGGGCCGTCGCCACCACCGCGTCCGCCCCGGCCGCCACCACCTTGCCCACGTGGTCCAGCACCCGGGGCGTCGTCATGTCGATCACCCCGGCCAGCACCGGAAGACGGCCGCCCACGTGCAGGGCCACCGTCTCCACCACAAGCCGCCGCTGCCGGTCCGTCAGATACGCGGCCTCCGAGGTCGAGCCGAGCACGAAGAGGCCGTGCACCCCGCCGTCCATCAGGTGGTCGACCAGCTTGAGCAGCGAGTGGACGTCGACCTCGCGTTCCGGGGTCAGGGGTGTGCACACGGGCGGGATGACACCGGTGAGCGTGTTCATGATGGCTCCCTTGCGGACTGTGCCAGGTCGCGGGTCGACCGGTCCTCCTCGACAGGATGGTGGCAGCGGTAGCGGTGCCCCGGTGTGGACGCGTCGGAGAACTCCGGCATCTCCTGTGCGCACCGTTCCGTCGCCTTCCAGCACCGGGTCCGGAAGGGGCAGCCGCTCGGCGGCCGGGTGGCCGAGGGGACCGGCCCGACCAGCGGGATCGGCTCGACCGGGTCCAGCAGCCCGGGCGTGGCGGAGAACAGGGAGCGGGTGTACGGGTGACAGGAGCGGTCCGTCACCCGGGCGGCCGGGGCCTCCTCCACGATCCGGCCCAGGTACATGGTGATCACGCGGTCGCTCATCCGCCGTACCGTCTGGATGTCGTGCGAGACGAAGACCAGGGCGAGGCCCAGGCGCTCCTTGAGGTCCAGCAGGAGGTTGAGGATCTGGGCACGGACGGAGACGTCCAGGGCGCTGGTCGGTTCGTCCGCCACCACCAGATCGGGGTCGAGGGCCAGGGCGCGGGCGATGGCGACGCGCTGGCGCTGGCCGCCGGAGAGCTGCCCGGGCAGGGCGTCGGCGAGGGCCCGGGGCAGGCCCACGAGGGACATCAACTCCCTTACGTGCTTGTCACGTTCGCGTCTCGTGCCCTGTTCGTGGACGTCCATCGGGTCCCGCAGGATCCGCCGGACCGTCAGACGCCGGTTCAGCGCCGTGGCGGGATCCTGGAAGATCATTCCGGTGCTGCGGCCCACCGTCGCGCGCCGCTCGGCCTGCGGCATGGTCCACAGGTCGCGGCCCCGGAAGGTCACCGTGCCGGAGGTCGGCCGCTCCACCCCCACCAGCACCTTCGCCAGCGTCGACTTCCCGCACCCCGACTCGCCCACCACGCCGACCGTCTCCCCGGGGGCCACGGCGAGGTCGGTGCCGGTCAGGGCGTAGACCCGGTCGCGGGTGAACAGGC
>NZ_JAVRBF010000111.1:0-14287 GCF_032436805.1 Streptomyces sp. P17
CACCCGAAAGCGGCACCCCCACCGGCAGGTGTCAGCGCTCCTCGACCGGGACGAAGTCCCGCTCCACCACGCCGGTGTAGATCTGGCGCGGGCGGCCGATGCGGGAGCCCGGCTCCTTGATCATTTCGTGCCACTGGGCGATCCAGCCCGGGAGGCGGCCGAGGGCGAACAGGACCGTGAACATCTCGGTCGGGAAGCCCATGGCCCGGTAGATCAGGCCGGTGTAGAAGTCGACGTTCGGATAGAGGTTGCGCGAGACGAAGTAGTCGTCGGAGAGCGCGTGCTCCTCCAGCTTCAGGGCGATGTCCAGCAGCTCGTCGGACTTGCCGAGCGCCGAGAGGACATCGTGCGCCGCCGCCTTGATGATCTTGGCGCGCGGGTCGAAGGACTTGTACACCCGGTGGCCGAAGCCCATCAGGCGGACGCCGTCCTCCTTGTTCTTCACCTTGCGGATGAAGGAGTCGACATCGCCGCCGTTGGCCTGGATGCCCTCCAGCATCTCCAGGACGGACTGGTTGGCGCCGCCGTGCAGCGGACCCCACAGGGCGGAGATGCCCGCGGAGATCGAGGCGAACATGTTCGCCTGCGAGGAGCCGACCAGACGGACCGTGGACGTCGAACAGTTCTGCTCGTGGTCCGCGTGCAGGATGAGCAGCTTGTCCAGGGCCGAGACCACGACCGGGTCGAGCTCGAACTCCTGCGCCGGCACCGAGAAGGTCATGCGCAGGAAGTTCTCGACGTAGCCGAGGTCGTTGCGCGGGTAGACGAACGGGTGGCCGATCGACTTCTTGTACGCGTAGGCCGCGATGGTCGGCAGCTTCGCGAGCAGGCGAATGGTGGAGAGGTTGCGCTGCTTCTCGTCGAACGGGTTGTGGCTGTCCTGGTAGAAGGTCGACAGCGCGGAGACCACCGACGACAGCATCGCCATCGGGTGGGCGTCGCGCGGGAAGCCCTTGTAGAAGTTCTTGACGTCCTCGTGCAGCAGGGTGTGCTGCGTGATGTCGTTCTTGAACGTGCTCAGCTCGTCGACGGTGGGCAGCTCACCGTTGATCAGCAGGTAGGCGACCTCCAGGAACGTGGAGCGCTCGGCCAGCTGCTCGATCGGGTAGCCGCGGTACCGGAGGATGCCCTGCTCGCCGTCGAGGTAGGTGATGGCGGATTTATAGGCGGCGGTGTTGCCGTAGCCGCTGTCCAGGGTCACCAGACCGGTCTGGGCGCGGAGCTTGCCGATGTCGAAGCCCTTGTCGCCGACGGTGCTGTCGATCACCGGGTAGGTGTACTCGCCGTCGCCGTACCGCAGTACTACAGAGTTGTCGCTCACGTCTTCCCTCACCGACGTTGTGCCTCTTCTTCGAGGTTGCCCTGACTGTCTCTACCATCCCCCATTTGGCGCATGAGAGTGCACTCGGGGTCGACCATTGGGCTTATTGGCGGCACTCAGTGCCGCCAACTTGCTCATCCTGCCCCTCGGCACCGGCATCCGGAAGGGCTGTGTGACCTTTACGACTCGTTTGATCGATCAAATTTCGCTCACTCCTCCCCACACCGTGCCGAGAGCCTGGCACTCACCCCTCCAGCGCCCGTGGTGAAAGCCTGAAGTCCAGCGCCGTACAGCGCCGTCCGGCCGAAACCGTGCGCACCGCCTGGCCGATCGCCTTGCGCGAACCGACGAGGACGACCAGTTTCTTGGCCCGGGTGACGGCCGTGTACAGCAGATTCCGCTGAAGCATCATCCACGCGCCCGTGGTGACCGGGATCACCACCGCCGGGTACTCGCTGCCCTGGGAGCGGTGGATGGTCACGGCGTACGCGTGCGCCAGCTCGTCCAGTTCGTCGAACTCGTACGGCACCTCCTCGTCCTCGTCCGTCCGCACCGTCAGGCGCTGGTCGACCGGGTCGAGCGAGGTGACCACACCCACGGTGCCGTTGAAGACTCCGTTCGCCCCCTTGTCGTAATTGTTGCGAATCTGGGTGACCTTGTCGCCGACCCGGAAGACCCGGCCGCCGAGCCGCTTCTCCGGCAGATCGGGGCGGCCGGGGGTGATGGCCTGCTGGAGCAGGCCGTTGAGAGCGCCGGCGCCGGCGGGTCCCCGGTGCATGGGCGCGAGCACCTGGACGTCCCGGCGCGGGTCGAGGCCGAATTTGGCCGGAATACGGCGGGCCGCCACATCCACGGTGAGCCGCCCGGCCTCCTCGGTGTCGTCCTCGACGAAGAGGAAGAAGTCCTTCATGCCGTCGGTGACCGGGTGCTGCCCGGAGTTGATCCGGTGCGCGTTGGTGACGACCCCGGACTGCTGGGCCTGGCGGAAGACCCGGGTGAGGCGGACGGCGGGGACCGGGCCGCCCTCGGCCAACAGGTCCCTGAGGACCTCGCCCGCCCCGACGCTGGGCAGCTGGTCGACGTCCCCGACGAACAGCAGATGGGCGCCCGGAGGGACGGCCTTGACCAGCTTGTTGGCGAGCAGCAGGTCCAGCATGGAGGCCTCGTCGACCACCACCAGGTCGGCGTCCAGCGGGCGGTCCCGGTCGTAGGCCGCGTCCCCGCCGGGCTTCAGCTCCAGCAGACGGTGGACGGTGGAGGCCTCGGCGCCGGTGAGCTCGGCCAGGCGCTTGGCGGCACGCCCTGTGGGGGCGGCGAGGACGACCTTCGCCTTCTTGGCGCGGGCCAGCTCGACGACCGACCGGACGGTGAACGACTTGCCGCAGCCCGGGCCGCCGGTCAGCACGGCGACCTTCTTCGTCAGCGCCAGCTTGACGGCGGCCTGCTGCTCGGGCGCGAGCTCGGTCCCCGTGCGCGATGCGAGCCAGGCCAGCGCCTTGTCCCAGGCCACGTCCCGGAAGCCGGGCATGCGGTCCCCGTCGGTGCGCAGCAGGCGCAGCAGCTGGGCGGAGAGGGAGAGTTCGGCGCGGTGGAAGGGGACGAGGTAGACGGCGGTGACGGGGGCGCCGCCGTCCGGGCCTGGCACCTTCTCCCGTACGACACCGGGGTCCGCGCCCTCCTCCGGCGGTGCGGCCAGTTCGGCGAGGCACTCGATGACGAGACCGGTGTCGACCTGCAGCAGCTTCACCGCGTCGGCGATCAGCCGCTCCTCGGGGAGATAGCAGTGCCCCTGGTCGCTCGACTGCGACAGGGCGTACTGCAGGCCCGCCTTGACCCGCTCCGGGCTGTCGTGCGGGATGCCGACGGACTGGGCGATCTTGTCGGCGGTGAGGAAGCCGATGCCCCAGACGTCGGCGGCGAGCCGGTAGGGCTGGTTCTTCACCACGGAGATCGAGGCGTCGCCGTACTTCTTGTAGATGCGCACCGCGATGGAGGTGGAGACCTCGACGGTCTGGAGGAAGAGCATGACCTCCTTGATCGCCTTCTGTTCCTCCCAGGCGTCGGCGATCCTCTTCGTGCGCTTGGGGCCGAGCCCGGGGACCTCGATGAGCCGCTTGGGCTCCTCCTCGATGATCCTCAGGGTGTCCAGGCCGAAGTGCTGGGTGATGCGGTCGGCGAAGACCGGGCCGATGCCCTTGACCAGGCCTGAGCCCAGATAGCGGCGGATGCCCTGGACGGTGGCCGGCAGGACGGTGGTGTAGTTGTCCACGGTGAACTGCTTGCCGTACTGGGGATGGCTGCCCCAGCGGCCCTCCATCCGCAGGGACTCCCCCACCTGGGCGCCGAGCAGCGCGCCGACGACCGTGAGGAGATCGCCGCCGCCGCGGCCGGTGTCGACCCGGGCGACCGTGTAGCCGTTCTCCTCATTGGCGTACGTGATGCGTTCGAGGACGCCTTCCAAGGTCGCCGATCGGCGGTCCGCTTCTGCCTCTTGCCTGGACATGATCCGACGGTACCGGCCGTGTCTGACAGCGGGAGCAGCTCTCGCCCTCCAGCCCGATCACCGAGTTGTCAAACCATGGGATCCGCGCGAGGACGCCTTCTACCACCGCCGGACTGGACATGATCCGACGCTACCGCCCGGCACTGACAGCTCAACCGGCCTGTGCCTTCACATGGTCGATGACCTTCCGGAACTCCTCGGTCGGGGAGAACTCCACGAACTCGCAGTCCTCCAGGGCGACCGGGACATGTCCGGGGCCCCAGTAGTAGGCCTGGCCCTCCTCGTAGACCTCCTCGGCGTCCGGGGTGGTCATCCGTAGCCGGCCCTTCAGCAGGAAGCCCCAGTGCGGGCACTGGCACGCGTCGCCGGGCAGGCCCTTCAGTGCGGGGCCCATGTCCGTGCCCTCGGGCAGACGGACGTAGCCGACGGACATGCCGCCACCGATCGGCTCGATGCGCAGCTCCACTCCGCCGCCCTCCAGGGCGATCGGTGCGTCATCCCTGGTCACCGCTGTCATGGCTCTCACTCTCCCTGGGGCGTCCCTGATGTCCATCCTGGTCCCCTCGGGCGCGGGGCGCGACCTCTCACCCGTTCGCCGCAGCGGCGGGCATCATCGCCGTGGACAACGCCGTCCGGGCCCGGGTGGGCGCGGCGGCGGTGGCCAAGGAGGGGGCGCAGGCGTCCTTCCCGACGGCGGCGGAAGTGGGGGCCCAGTGAAGCGAGCCGGGGATGGCCCGGACACGCTTCGAGGGGGCCCGGTCCGTCGACCGGGCCCCCTCGCGCTGTCCCCCTCCGTGCCAGAACCCCCCGCGATCCCCCCAGATCCCCCTCCAAGAAGTTCTGACACCAAGTACGACCCACGACCCCCGGGAAGGGTTGCACGGCTTCCGGATACTTTTCTCTGAACTCGCGGGGCCGTGGTCATGGGTCGATGATGGGAAGGAGACCGAGAAGGTGAATGACCACGAGCGAGCGTGAGCCGAAGAAGGCTCGTCCTTCATCCCAGCAGGCGTCCACCGAGGAGCGGGTGTCCGCCTCGAAGGCGATGCGCAGCGCGATCGAGCAGCTCAGCGAGTTGTTGGGCAGGGCTCCGGAGTCTGTCTCGTCGCTGAAGCCGACCGATCAGGGCTGGGAAGCCGACGTCGAGGTCGTGGAGTTGGAACGCGTCCCCGAGACGACCAGTGTGATGGCCAGCTACCAGGTGGTGCTGGACCCGGCGGGAAAGCTGCTGGCGTACGAACGCGGGCGCCGCTACACACGCGCGCAGATCGACAGGACGGACGGCCGTTAGACCGGTTCCCCTTCGCTGGAAGGGAACACACCGTGACTGTAGTGCCGCAGGGCAACAGCGGGGGCGTCGCCGGCCCCGGGGGCGGTGGCGGCAACCTCTATGACGTGCTGGAACTCGTCCTTGACCGGGGCCTGGTCATCGACGCGTTCGTGCGGGTGTCCCTCGTGGGCATCGAGCTCGTGAAGGTGGACGCGAGAGTCGTCGTCGCCAGCGTCGACACCTATCTGCGCTTCGCCGAGGCGTGCAACCGGCTGGATCTGGAGGCGGGCCGCAAGGCTCCGGCCCAGCTCCAGGACATCGTCGAGGGCACCCAGGAGAGCGGGGCCCGGGGCAAGAGCAAGGGGGCGCTGACGGGCGCGGTCGAGGCCGTCAGCGAATCGCTCACCAAGGGGCGCGACAAGGAGCACGAGCACGCCGAGCGCGGCTCGAGCCGCCGTTCCTCGAAGGAACGGGAGTCCTCGCGGGACCGGGAGGAGTGAGCGCGCGATGTCCGTGTATGTGTACGCGATCGCCAAGGAGTCACATCCGCTCGATCTGAAGGGCCTCGAGGGCGTGGGCGGGTCTGCTGAGCCGCACCCGGTACGCGGTGGCTCCCTGTGCGCCGTCGTCAGCGAGGCCCCCGAGGACGTCTCCGTCTCCCGCGACGACCTCCAGGCGCACTTCGGGGTGGTGGAGGGGCTCTGGAACAAGGGCCCCATCCTGCCGATGGGCTTCGGTTTCGTGGCCCCGGACGAGGACTCGGTGAGCGCCCTGCTGGAGCAGCGGGCGGAGGAGTTCACTCAGCGTCTCGACGAGTTCACGGGGCGCTCGGAGTTCAACGTCAAGGGCGTCCAGGACGAGGCCGCCGTGCTGCGCGCGGTGCTCCAGGACAACGCGCAGGCACGGCGGCTCAACGAGTTGACGCGCTCGGGCGAGGGGACGTACGAGGACCGCCTCGCCCTCGGTGAGCTGGTCGCCCAGGAGGTGCAGCGCCGGCAGGGCGCGATGGCCGAGGAGGTCCTGGCCGCGGTGCGGCCGGTCGCCAGTGCCGAGCAGGTCGCGCCGTCGTCCCAGCAGTACTTCGTCAGCGCGTCCTTCCTGGTCGACGACGACCGCTCCGAGGAGTTCACCAGGGCCGTCCGCGAGCTGGCCGAGCGCTACGGCGAGGGCGTGGAGCTCCGGGTGCGCGGGCCGCTGCCGCCGTACAGCTTCGTGTGAGCCGCGAGGAGGCGTCGTGGGACTGGTCAGCGAAATTCTTCTGCTGCCGTTCGCCCCCGCGCGGGGCGTCGGCTGGGTACTCGACAAGGTGGTCCGGGCCGCCGAGGACGAGTACTACGACCCCGCTCCGGTGCAGGAGGCGCTCGTGAACCTGGAGCGGGCGCGGGACCAGGGCGAGGTCGACGAGGAGGAGTTCGCGGAACAGGAGGAGGCCTTGCTGCACCGCCTGGAGGAGATCACGGCCTACCAGCTGCGGCAGGCCGGGGCGGCCGGACCGTGACGCATCGGCCCGCGGGCGGCGGCACATGGGCGAGGAAAGAAGACAGGTCATGAACAACGCCAAGATCGGCGCGGCCCTCCTTGGTGGTTATGTGCTGGGCCGGACGAAGAAGGCCAAGCTCGCCATCGGCCTCGGCGCGATGCTGGCCGGGTCGCGGGTCAACCCCGCTCAGCTTGGCAAGACGCTCCAGCAGTCCCCGTTCGTCAACACCCTCACCAAGCAGGTGCGGACCGAACTGACCGGCGCGGGGAAGGCGGCGGCCAGCTCCGTGCTGACGGCGAAGGCCGACAGCCTGGCCGACGCCCTGCACGCGCGCACCACCGGGCTGCGGGAGAAGGCGCAGGAGGCGGACGAGGAAGACGAGGAGGACGAGGAGGGGACCGCCGAGAGCGAGGAGCCCGAGGAGGCCGAGGAGACGGACGAAGCGGACGAGGACGAGGAGGAGAAGCATCGCGCGAAGACACGGCGCAAGACGTCGGGCCAGGCCGCCAAGAAGACGTCGTCCACGCGGAGTCGCTCGCGGAGCGGCACCTCACGAGCGAAGGGGCGGGACGATGGCTGAGCGCAAGGCCGCGGGACGGGGCAAGGCACGGCAGCCGCAGGGCACGGACCGGCTGAAGCAGGAGCTGGAGAACTACATCGAGGCCCGGCTCCAGGTGGTGCTGGAGAACATGGGTGACCGGCTCGGCAAGGGCGCGCGAAAGCTGGGCGAGGCCCAAGTCGGTCCGCGCGCGCTGACGTCGGCGGCCGCCCGGCAGGTCCGCGGCCACCTGCCGGCGGGACAGACCCTGACCTCGACCGCCTCGCACGCCAAGGACACCGCCGCGCACGCGAAGGACGTCGTGGTCGACAAGGCCAAGGACGTCGGACAGCACGGGCTGAAGCGCGAGGGGAAGTCGGCGGGGGACAAGGCCCCGGACGCGGCGGGCAAGGGCCTGACCATCATCGAGGACATCGACGTGGGCGTCCCGCTGCGCGAGGCCTACGACCAGTGGACGCAGTTCCAGGAGTTCGGACGGTTCGCCAAGGGTGTCGTGGACGTGCAGCAGAAGGACGACACCACCACGGACTGGCACGTCAAGGTGGCCAAGGCGAGCCGTCGCTGGCAGGGCACCATCACCGAGCAGGTGCCCGACGAGCGGATCGCCTGGACGTCCGAGGGCAAGAAGGCGACCACCAAGGGCGTCGTCACCTTCCACCCGCTCGGCGAGAACCTCACCAAGGTGCTGCTCGTGCTGCGGTACTTCCCCAAGGGGCCGGTCGAGAAGATCGGAAGCCTGGTGCGGGCGCAGGGCCGGCGGGCACGGCTCGATCTGAAGCTCTACCGCACGTTCGTGACGATGCGCGGGGAGGCCACCGGAGGCTGGCGCGGGGAGATCCATGACGCCGAGGTGGTGCGCTCGCACGAGGATGCGGAGGAAGCCGAGGAGAGCGAGGAGAGCGAGGAGTACGACGAGGAGGACGAGCCCGAGGAGCGTTACGACGAGGACGACGAGCCGCCCGGGGACGAGAAGGACCGGGAAGAGGAGGCGGACGAGGACGACTGGGACGAGGAGGACGAGTACGAGGACGAGGACCGGGACGGCGACGACGGTCCGAGGACATCGTGACCGAGCCCGAGCCGCGCTCCGCCGGCCTGCCGTCGTCCCGGTCCCTGTCCCCGTACGGCCAGCAGCAGACCGGGTCGAACCTGGCCGACATCCTTGAGCGCGTGCTCGACAAGGGCATCGTCATCGTCGGCGACATCCGGATCAACCTGCTCGACATCGAACTGCTCACGATCAAGCTCCGCCTGCTCGTGGCCTCCGTGGACAAGGCCAAGGAGATCGGTATCGACTGGTGGGAGCACGATCCCGCCCTGTCCTCGCGCGCGAACGACCGGAGCAGCCTGGAGGAGCAGAACCGAAAGCTGCGTGCCGAGGTGAAGGAGCTGCGCCGGCGCGCCGAGGAGTCCCCGGCCGAGCTTCCCCCGCGCTCCTCGGGCACCGCCCGCCGCTCCCGTGAGACGGAGCACGAGCCGAAGCGGGCGCGGCGCAGGCCCAGGGACACCGAGGACGGGGACCGCGAGCCGTGAGCGGGCAGCTGAGTTACGTCTACGCGGTCGTCCGCGCCCCGGCTGCGGCGCCGGACGAGATCCGTGGGGTGTACGGCGCGCCGGTGACGCTGGTCCGCTCGGGCGCGGTGGCCGCGGCGGTCAGCGCGGTGCCCGGCGAGGAGTTCTCGGAGACGGCGTTGGGGAAGCGCCTGGAGGACCTGGACTGGCTGGAGACAACGGCCCGGGCGCACCACTTCGTCGTGGACGCCCTGGCCGCGCGGGACACCGTCCTCCCCCTGCGGCTGGCCACCGTGTACCGCGACGACGCCCGGGTCGCGGAGATGCTGAGCCAACGGCAGGAGCTCTTCGGTGCGTTGCTGGACCGGCTGGAAGGGCACGTGGAATGGGGTGTGAAGGTGTACGCCGAGGCCGGGGCCGGCCTCACCGCACCCTCGGCGACGCGGGACGAGCCGGACTCGGGACGCGCCTACCTGCGCCGGCGCAGACAGCAGTACCGCAGCCGCGAGGAGGTCTGGCGGGCCGCCGAGACGGCGGTACGGCGGACGGAGGAGGAGGCACGCGCGCTGGCGGTGGACCGCGCCCGGCACCGTCCGCAACAGGGTGAGCTGGCCGAGGGGCCCGGGGACAACGTGGCCAACGACGCCTATCTCGTCCCGCGCGGGCTGGGCGAGGAGTTCCGCGAGCGGATGGAGCACGCCGCCGACGATCTGCCCGGCGTACGGGTGGAGGTCACCGGCCCCTGGGCGCCGTACTCCTTCGCGGTCCTGCCGGAGGGATCCGGGCCGCCATGAGCGGCTACCGCGCGCTCCCCGACGACGACCGGCCGATCAGCGGGCGGCAGGTGGCGCTGATCGACCTGCTCGACCGGCTGCTGAGCGGCGGGGTGGTGATCACCGGGGACGTGGTGCTGTCGATCGCCGACATCGACCTGGTACGGATCTCCCTGCGTGCGGTGGTGCTCGGCGTCCGCGAGCAGGTGGCGCAGCAGTGGGCGCCGGTGCTGTCGCCGCCGGCGGCCCTTGAACGCGGCGGCGACGGTGACGAGCCCGGCTGACCGGCCGCCCGCCGACCGGCTGAGGGAGGTGGCCGAGGCCGCGAGCCGCGCGTTCTCGCTGCTGCCGGCCCGGCCGGAGGACATCACATCGCCGCCCGCAGGACAGTCCGCGGCGCGACGGCTGCACGCCGACCCGGACACCGTGGAGAGGGACCTGGTCCGGCTGGTCCTCACCCTGGTCGAACTGCTGCGCCAGCTGATGGAGCGGCAGGCCCTGCACCGGGTCGACCAGGGCGATCTGACCGAGGAGCAGGAGGAGCGGCTGGGTCTGACGCTGATGCTCCTGCACGACCGGATGGCCGAGCTGTGCGACCGCTACGGCCTCACCCTGGAGGACCTCAACCTCGACCTGGGCCCCCTGGGCCCCTTGCTCCCCCCGCCGTGAGGGATTCCCGGCTATTTCGGCGGGGCCGTGGGATGCCCGCCCGGCGTGCCGGTAGCGTCACCGGGTACGTATCGACTCAAGGCGTCGACGGAGGGCAGGCGGGTGCGGCCATGAGCTACGAACCCGGACTGCTGCGGCCCGAAGTGCCCGTCGCACTCGTGCCGTTGCGCAGGCTTCCCCACCTGCTGCGACGCCGGGCCACCGGTCTGAGCGGGCCGGAGTTCGCCCGGGCGCAGCGGGTCACGGTGGGGTGGGCGGTGCTGCCGCCCGCTGTGACACTGCTCGGAGTGCTGGTGCCGGACGTGCGTACGGCGGCACTGGGCTGTGCGGTCCTTCTCGGGCTGCTGGTGCTGGCCAGAGCGGTGTTGCTGGTGGTCTTCGAGCGCCTTCAGCACCGGTACGAACCACGCTGGCTGGCCGAGCGGACCGCCGCCCTGCGCGGCCACGAGTTCCCGGTACTGCGCTGTTCCGTCCGCTACGACGCGACGCCGGGCCTGTCCCGGGTCTACGACCTGACCAGCGGCGACCAGGTGGGGCGGCTGCTGGACCGGCGGGCCAGGGAGCGGGCGTCGGGCACGCATGCGCGGGCCACCCTGGAGTTCGTCTGTGCGACGAGTGGGCACGAGCAGGTGCTGGCCGTCGCCGAGGTGCGCCGGGAGCTGGCCGAGCTGGAGCTGCTGACGGTGCGGCCGGACGGGGCGCAGGCCCGGGTGCGGTTCCCGCGGGCGCGGTATCTGCCGCTGCCGGAGGCCGGGCGGCGCCCGGCGCGGCGGGCCTACTGGGAGCTGGCCGGACCGGTCCTGGTGTCGGCGGCCGGTGCCGGGGACCGGGAGGGCGCGTCGGGGCCGCCGGTGTCGGCGAGGTGACGGTGCAGCAGTGAGTGCCGGAACTCGTAGTAGCCGTTGACCTGTCGCAGCACCCCGCGGTCGCGGGCGTCCTCGGCGAACCCGATGAGCCGGCGCGGGGTGTTTCCGCGCAGCGCCAGCCAGGCACGGGACGGAATGAACCGCCCCCAGGCACTGGACCCGAGCGCCATCATCCCGAGCCCGACGGAGCTGAGCAGCGCGCCGCAGCCCGCTCCCAGCAACGCCTCGACGGCGCTGGGCAGTTCGTCGATCAGGGTGACGTCGTCCAGCTGCGGGGTTCTGCGGCCCTCCTTGAGCGCCGCGCCGAGGTAGGCGCCGGTCAGCGCGCCCGGGACGGCGCCGGTGAGCCAGGCGTACCGGACGGTGGTGCGGTCGGAGCGCAGCAGGCTGACCGGGGTCACCGCCTCCAGGGGGTCGCTGGGCTCGCTGAAGTAGCGGGCGGCGGCGAAGGTGAGGCCGCTGAGCAGCCCGCCGACGACGACGTGCACGGGACGCTCGTACAGGAAGGCGACGATCACCGCGCAGGCCGCGCCGCCGATCACCCCGAACCCCAGGACGCGTTGCAGGGCGTGGCGGCTGGGCGGCCGTACCGAACGCAGCCGGGGTTTGGCGCGGCGCGGGTCGTCCTGCGGGACCAGTTCCACCACGAGCGCGCCGATCACCGCGGCGCCGAGGCCGATCCACAGGCCCAGCCAGGGGCGTTCGAAGAGGGCGAAGAGCACGACGGCGGCGGCCGAGCAGGCGAGGGCGGCATTGGCCAGTGCCACGGTGAGGAACAGTCCGCGCGGCACCGAGCGGTGCAGATGCCACCAGGCGAAGCGGTGGGTGCCGGGTTCGGCCTGCCGGGCCAGGTAGGACAGGGCGGGCCAGGCCTCGTCGAGCGGGAAGGGGACCTCGGGTTTGTCGACGGTGCTCCGGTAGGCCTGGGTGACGAAGCTGCCCAGCAGATACCGCTTGATCCGCTCCTCGGCCCCGGGGTCGTCGGCGGTCCGCAGCTCCTCGGGCAGCACCCCGCCGAGCTCCACCGCCAGGGACAGCATGAACGGCGTCTCCAGGGCCCGCGCCACCGGACCGTCCGGGTACGCGTCGAGCGTGGCGAGCACCGGTCCCATGGGCTCCCCGCCGGCCCGTTCCAGCACCTCGCCCGCCTCCTCGGCGCGCAGCGGCTGAAGGCGTACGACGAGGGCGTCGCGCAGTACGCGTCCGGGCTCCAGGCCGGCGAACTCGGCGATGCGGCAGGTCAGCACGAAGGAGTGGCCGGCCAGTTCCTCCTGGATGGCGTAGAGGGCGGCGGCCCGGTCGGACGCCTCGTCCAGGCCGTCGAGGACGGGCAGCACATGGTGCGCGAGGAGCTCCTCGGCGAGCTTCCGGTCCCTCGTCCGCTCGCCGACAGCCGGGTAGTTGAGGGCGAGTTCGTCCCTCATCCAGTCGGTCAGCGAACGTTTCCGGTCCCAGGAGGAGAGCGGGAAGAGGACCGGGACCACGGCACCGGGCTGGGTGGGCTCCAGGGTGAGCAGGACGCACAGGGCGGTCTTTCCGGCGCCGGGCTCGCCCGTCACCACCAGCCGGGACAGATGCCCGGTGCGTGCGTGCCGGACGAAGGCGCCGGTCAGCTCGTCGAGCACACCCTCGTCGCCGAGTTCGGCGGACAGCTGGGAGGCCCGCTCGGAGCCGGGCTCGCGCCGCCAGCGCACGGCCATCCGGCGCTCCTCGTACAGCCCGCGGTACCGGCTCTCCTTCTGCCAGTGCCTGGTCACCTTCTGGGCCAGCGCGGACGCGGCCTCCTCGACGGTGACGTCCGGCCTGCGGCGGCTGCGCAGCGCGTCGAGGGCGAGACCGGAGACGGGCAGCACGACGGCGACGAAGGCGAACCACAGCTCGATGGGCTTCATGCCCCCGTCCCGCAGCCCGAGCCCCACCACCGCGACGGTGGCCACTACGACGAGGGCCAGCAGGGCATGGACGACGACGGTGTGCCGGTCGCGGTTCATGACGAGCCCTCCGTCACGGCCGCCGGCAGGGCGTCCTCCCCGCGGGACAGGAACGCCAGGACGGCCGAACGGCGGGCGGGCCGCCGGGCCAGCCGCCCGAACACCGGCAGCCTGCGGCTCACCCACGCCTGGAGCAGCAGGAAGTACAGCATCCCGCAGTAGGGCCGGGCGGCCCGGCCGCCGTGGAGGGCCGCAAGCCGGGGCCGCGCGGTCCGTAAGCGCCGGGTGATGCCCGGCAGGGTGAGCGCGCCGCACGACACGAGGGTGGTGACGCCGTTGCCCCGGTCGAACTCGACGTCCATGTAGTCGTCGAGCGACTGGAGGATCTCGCCGAGGTCCATGACCAGTTCCCGCTCGGCCGGCTCAAGACGGGGCTTGACCAGACCGCACAGGATCAGGTGGGCGGCGGCGCCCTTGCCGCGGGTGATCTTCTCCAGGACGTCGAGGGGGACGCCCGGTTCGCGCTGGCGGCGGGAGAGGACCTGGTACTCGTGCAGTGAGGCCAGCGCCATGAACACGGACGCGTCGGGCGGGTGCGCGAGGTTCCGCTCGATCCCGTACACCAGCCGCCCGAGCAGCAGTTCCGCCGGGGTGCCGGGGACGAAGGCGCGGTTGCCCATGAGCTCGCCGAGGCGGCCGTCGGCGGCCGGGTCGCCGTCGCCGTCCCCGTCGATGAGGTCGTCGTAGAGGCGGGTGACGGCGCCCGCGAGGACGGCCACGTCCGGTTGCAGCCGGTGCCCGGTCAGCCGGGCGTAACTCAGCATGGCCAGCCCGAACTTCACGCTCATGACCCGCAACGAGCCGTCGACACGGGCGCGTTCGAGCGGATCGGTCAGGCTCTCGGCGACGAGCGGCGCGACGACCTGTTCATACGTCCGTGTGAGCACGGGAAGCGACCGATACGCGGCCCGCGCCGCGGCCGGCAGCCCCACCGCCAGCCTCAGACTCCGCACCAGAGCCCCGACCTCAGCGACCCTCTGCTGCATCCCCGCTCCCGCCCCCAAGGGATCCGAGGGTCCCATAACGGTGAGCAGGTGGTAAAGCGGTTCGGCGACACCCGCGAGGGGCCGACAGGGACGGGGAATCGGGAGGTGGCGGTCCACAATCGGCAGACCCGCCCCGCGCCACACCGGTGCCTGGCAAGAGGCTGGCAGGGACCGGGAGTTCGGGAGAAAGGCGACCGAGACCGGCAGACCCGCCCCGCGCCACACCGGCTCGTCGCAAGAGGCCGACAGGGACCGGGAATTCCGGACTCGACAGCCAACGATCGGCAGACCCGCCCCGCGCCACACCGGTGCCTGGCAAGAGGCTGGCAGGGACCGGGAGTTCGGGAGAAAGGCGAC
>NZ_JAVRBF010000243.1:0-657 GCF_032436805.1 Streptomyces sp. P17
GGCGACGTCGTCGCGGCGGGCGTAGGTGCCCAGCAGGATGTTGAACGCGGCCAGCAGCACCATGTAGAGCGAGGTGCTGGTGCCGGCGGCAAGCGTGCGCAGGCCGGCCGTCGTCTCGGGTGATACGTCGAATTGCAGTGAGGCGCCGTTGCCGGTGCGTTCGGCAGGCCGCGGATGGTCGGTGGGGAGCTCCAGCGGCTCCAGTCCGGCGAGTTGGTCGCGCCAGTAGCCAAGCTGGCGCTCCAGGACGTCTCCCTGGAGCCATTGGCGCTGCCAGATCGCGAAGTCGGCGTACTGCACGGGCAGTTCGGGCAGCTTGGCGTCGCGGCCTTGCACGGCTGCGGCGTACAGCTCGCCCAGTTCCCGGGTGAGGACGCCGATCGACCAGCCGTCCGAGACGATGTGATGCATCGCCAGCACCAGGACATGGTCCTCGTCGCTGACACGGACCAGGCACACACGCAGCAGAGCATCGGCCGCGAGATCGAAGGGCTTGAGGGCCTCCGCGTCGACCGTGTCGCGCACCTGCGCCTCACGGGCCTCCGGGTCTTGCACACCGGACAGGTCGATCAGGCGTATTCGTACCGGGCCGGGCTCGTCGACCACCTGAACCGGCTCGCCCCCGGCACCGATGACGAACCGCGTACGCAGCACCTC
>NZ_JAVRBF010000244.1:0-657 GCF_032436805.1 Streptomyces sp. P17
GTTTTTCAAAATAGTCCTTATCCACTCCCGCTGGTGTCTCAATGTGGTCGCTAAGGAAGTAATCGAAAGCGGGAATACCCATACTGCTAACTTGTACACCCACCCACTTAACGATAAGAGATGCTGGGCGCATAGCCATAGTACGAATACGGCTTCCGCTACCGTGTCCTGCCAGGTCGATCAGAATATCGATCCTATCGTCTCGTATACGTTCGGCTAGTTGCTGATCGTCCAGATGATAAGTCGTCACCCAACGGGTCACACATTGGCGAATATGTTGATTAATGAAGTCTTGCCTATCACTATCGCTATAGGCATAAAGTTCGATGTCGGCCGGTAGGGCTGCCAATCCGCTGGAGACCATCCATCCCACAGGATGAATATGGAAATTGGATGAAACTAACCCAACACGAATGGGGCGGCTGTGATCCACTTCATGTACTCTGGGAATGGGAAAAATACGGTTATTAGTGGGCCCGAAGCGAGATTGCCAGGCTCTGGCCAGTTCTAGGATACCCTGAACAGTTGCTGCAGGATCGTAGTGCATTGAAAGAAGCTGGTTGGAGTAAGCTGCTACATAGTCGGGGGCTAACTCTTGTGCACGACGATAATGGTATTCCCCTTTTTCAAAGTTCGCCATGTCTTTGTAAAAGTTGG
>NZ_JAVRBF010000112.1:0-14285 GCF_032436805.1 Streptomyces sp. P17
CTGCGGGTGGACACGCCATGGACGTATGCCTCGATGATGACGGCGTAGAGGGCCTGGTCCACGCGGCGCCGACGTTCAGGCTGGGGAAGAAGGTGCCGGCGCGGAGCTTGGGGATCGCGAGTTCCAGGTCGCCGGCCTGGGTGGTAAGGGTCCGTTCGCGGTGGCCGTTGCGGTAGGCGGTGCGGGTCTCGATGGCGTCCCGCCGGGTGGTGTACCCGATCAACAGACCGGAAGCGCGCAGTTCGGCAAAGCCCAACTCTTCTTCCACAGCGAGCAGAACGACGGGGAGGCGTGGCTGATCGCCGAACGGGGGCGGATCCTCAGACGTTGGATCAGTGAGTACCCGGAGCTCGCCCTGGGCGAGCCGTTCGGAGTCGAGCGACAACTCCTCGACGCCTACGGCATCACGGGCGCCCCTGGTCAGGGCCGTGGTGCTGGGCCATGTCCGAATCCCGTCTATGCGCTGCGCATATGAACCAATACTCTGCGTATTCATGGGGAAAGTAGTGCGTCTGTACTGGGGATACATGGTGGCTGCTGCCTTGGTCGTTGCTTGGAGCCAGCAATGGGCACTGCCGGTGATCGTGGCCCTGTCAGCCAGCGTCTCGGCGTATATCGCATTCCAGGTGCCGGCCTCGTGTGGGGCAGTTAACCGAGACGGGCGGACCTACTGCCGCAACAACGCCTATGGCCTGCTGATGGGGTGCACGAACCGTCAGCACAGGTGGCAGAAGCTCAAGATGATTTTCCTGCGCAGCAAGCTTGGGAGCCTGAGCCGCTCAGTGTTCCCAACGGCCAAAGAGAAGTTCAACGGCGCTCTCGCCGTGGGCGGGTTGCTGTCGGCCGTCGCCGCAGTGATCGTTCCCGTTGTGACCGGTGGCTGAGCGGGCACGACCGTGTGCGTGGGGCACATAGAGGGCACGACAAGCGTGACTGCCACTGCGGCGGCGCGGTTTCGCCGGTCTGACCTGCGGGGGAGTAGCCACCCCTGCTGATCGGCGAAAGGTCTTGAAAACCGTCGTGGCAGCGATGTCACCGTGGGTTCAAATCCCACCGCCTCCGCAGCTGAACGGCCCCTGACCAGAACCGATGTCAGGGGCCTTCGGCATACCCCACGCCGCGACGGGGCGAACGTTGCCTGTCGCGGCACTAGGGCGCGGCCGGAGGCGAGGGCGATGCGGGTCAGGGGCATGGTCGGCACCTTAGGGCGCCCGCCTGCGGGCCCTGAAAGGGGTTTCAGGGCCGGTGCCCCATCATCCGCGCCGCCGAAGCGATCGTCGCCCGCGCCTCCCGCTCGCTCAGCCCGGTGTCGAGCGCCGCCTCGACCAGGGGATCGACCAGCGCGGGCCCGATCCCGTCCTCGTACGCCCGGCAAGCCGCCCAGAACAGCCGGGTGTTGCGCTGCCCCTCGTGCGCGGCGAGGACGAACTGGACCAGGCCCCGGCCGTGGTCGCCCGCCGATGCGGGCACCGGGCTGTGCGGCGCGCGGGGCGGGGGGAGCAGGAGGCGGAGGAGGGCGGGTGGGCAGGCCGCGGGGGCGAGGTGCGCGGTGCCCGGCGCCGTGCCGTAGACGCCGTGTTCCGTGCGGGAGCCGGGGCCGACCAGGTAGCCGCCGGCGCCCCGGATGTCGATGCCGGGGGCGAGGCGGCCGGCCGAGTTGGGGACGACGACGTCCGGGGGGCCGCTGAGCCAGAGGTGGCGTCCGCCGCTCGGGGTCAGGACGACCACCGTGTCGGGGATGGTGAACAGGTGGCGCAGGGCCAGTTCGCGTAGCGCGGCGGAGGAGTCCGTGTCCGACTTCGTGTCGAGGTCGATGCCGATCAGATGGTGCGGCGGGAGGCCGCATGCGATGCCGTACCCCGTCGCCCAGGGCGCGGCGGCGAACAGTTCGCGGATGCGCGTGGGGTCGGTCGAGGCGTCGTAGACACCGTGGCCCAAGCGGCCGCACTCGCCGTGGCAGGGGATGGGGTCGTCGCGGTGGGGGGAGCGCAGGGCCGGGAGTTTCGTCCGGGACAGGGGGATGACGGCCAGTCCGCGTTCGGCGGCTGACAGGGCGTGTGCGAGGGCCAGCGTCGTGGCCTGCCGGTCGGTGGTGGCCATGGATCCATGTTCGTACGCGTGTTCGAAAAAGGGAAGAGGGTCCCCCGGCGACTCGCCGGGCGGGGCGGATTGGCCGGAAAGCTGCCGGAACGCTTCACCCCTTGTCGCACTTGGGCGGAGCTGCCCCTACTGCCCTGAACAGGGCGTTCAAGGCACGCAAAGGGGTTTATCGACTTGTCATCACGCTTGAGGGCGAATCGCGGCTTCCGGGGTGGTTCGCCGGGGATTCGGTGGGCAACTCTGGATTCGCGACGTCGTGCACGAACGCCGGGGCGGTCGGCCAACTGCCTTGGGAGAAGCCGTACTTCACGTGCTTCACGTACTTCACGTTCTGGAGGAACAACATGGCAAGCATCCGTACCGCCCGCGTCATCGCCGCCGCCTCCGCACTTCCGCTCGCGGCCGCCCTCTTCACCGGTGTCGCGTCGGCGGACAACGGCGCCATCGCGGACGACGGATCGAGCGCGGCCGTCACGAATGCCTGGCAGGGCATCATCGGCAGCGGGGTGGGCGGCAACAACAACGGCAACTCGTCCACCACCCAGCAGCAGGCGATCGGCGCCGGTGCCTCGAACCAGAGCAACACCGCCCAGGTCGACGGTTCCGCGTTCACGGCCATCAACCAGGGGAACGACAACGTGGCCGTCAACTTCCCCCCGCTGTGGTGGTGAGCTGAGGACCGGCACCTGAAGGTGCCGGTCCCGGTGTGCTCCGTGGGGTGTGACGCGTCTGCGCGGCGGTGCTACGGCATCGCCGCGCAGGCGCTTTCCGCGCCCCCCCCAAGCACTCTTGACTAACCCTCATATCTGACGGAGAGTCAGAAACCCCAAGAGGGGAGGGAGTCATGGACGCCGAGGACGAAGACCTGACCCTGCGACGCCTCAAGGCCTTCGAGGGCCGGCCCGCCGCCGTCGAAGGCACCGGCAAGGACCCCGTCAACCTGCCCATGATCCGGCACTGGTGCGAGGCCCTGGGCGACACGAACCCCGCGTACACCGGCCCGGACGCCATCGCCCCGCCCACCATGCTCCAGGCCTGGACGATGGGCGGCCTCTCCGGCCATACGGGCCGTTCGGCGGCGTACGACGAACTGCTCGGCCTGCTCGACGCGACGGGCTGCACCTCGGTCGTCGCCACCGACTGCGAGCAGGAGTACGACCGCCCCCTGCGCCCCGGCGACGAGATCACCTTCGACACGGTGATCGAGTCGGTCTCGGCCCGGAAGACCACCAAGCTCGGCACCGGCCACTTCGTCACCACCCGCACCGACATCCGGGTGGGCCCCGACCTCGTCGGCACCCACCGCTTCCGCATCCTCAAGTACGCCCCCGCGAGACGCCCCGCGAAACCCCCGCGCCCCCGCCCGGTCGTCAACCGCGACAACGCGGGCTTCTGGGAGGGCGTCCGGCGACACCAACTCCTCCTCCAGCGCTGCACCGACTGCGCCACCCCACGGCACCCCTGGCTGCCCGGCTGCAACGCCTGCGGCGGCCTCGACTGGGACACCGTGGAGGCGAGCGGCGAGGGCACGGTGTACTCGTACGTCGTCATGCACCACCCGCCGTTCCCGGCCTTCGACCCGCCCTACACGGTCGCCCTGATCGAGCTGCCGGAGGGTGTGCGGATGCTCGGGAACGTGGTCGGGGTGCCGTACGACAAGGTGCGGATCGGGCTGCCGGTGCGGGCCGAATTCCGGGCGTACGACGACGAGTCGACCCTTCCGGTGTGGCGGGTGGCCGTATGAGGACCGGCGACGAACTGCCCCCGCTCACCGTCCCCGTCACCCGCACCCTGATCGTCGCCGGAGCCGTCGCCTCCCGCGACTACCAGGACGTGCACCACGACCCGGAACTCGCCCGGCAGAAGGGCTCCCCGGACATCTTCATGAACATCCTCACCACCAACGGCCTCGTCGGCCGCTACCTCACCGACCACTTCGGACCCACCGCGATGCTCCGCAAGCTCTCCATCCGCCTCGGGGCCCCCAACTACCCCGGGGACACGATGGTGTTGACCGGCAGGATCGAGCGGCTCGACGGTGACACGGCGACCGTACGGGTCATCGGGACGAACGGCATCGGGGCGCATGTGACCGGCACGGCCACCGTCACTCTCGGAGGTGCACGGTGAGGGCGGCGATCGCCGGGATCGGGGCGACAGAGTTCTCCAAGGACTCCGGGCGCAGTGAGCTGCGGCTCGCCGTGGAGGCGGTGCGGGCGGCGCTGGACGACGCGGGGCTGGCGCCCGGCGACGTCGACGGCATGGTCACCTTCACCATGGACACCAGCCCCGAGATCACCGTCGCCCAGGCGGCCGGGATGGGCGAGCTGTCCTTCTTCTCCCGCGTCCACTACGGCGGCGGCGCCGCCTGCGCGACCGTCCAGCAGGCCGCGCTGGCGGTGGCGGCCGGGGCGGCCGAGGTCGTCGTCTGCTACCGCGCCTTCAACGAGCGCTCGGGCCGCCGCTTCGGCTCCGGGGTACAGCAGCGGGAGCCGTCGGCGGAGGGCGCGGCGCTGGGCTGGGTGATGCCGTTCGGCCTGCTCACCCCGGCGTCCTGGGTGGCGATGGCGGCCCAGCGCTATCTGCACACCTACGGCCTGACCCCCGAGGCCGCCTTCGGCCCCGTCGCCGTCACGGCCCGCCGTCACGCGGCGACCAACCCGGCCGCCCACTTCCACGGCCGCCCCATCACCCTCGCCGACCACGCGGCCTCCCGCTGGATCGCCGAGCCGCTGCGCCTGCTGGACTGCTGCCAGGAGACGGACGGCGGCCAGGCGATCGTCGTCACCTCGCTGGAGCGCGCCCGCGACCTCCCCCACCCGCCGGCCGTGGTGGCCGCGGCGGCCCAGGGCGCCTCCAGGGGCCAGGAGCAGATGACCGGCTTCCACACCGGGGATCTCACCGCCCTGGCCGAGTCGGCGGTCGTGGCCCGGCAGCTGTGGCGCACGACGGGACTCACGCCCGCCGACATAGACGTAGGAATCCTCTACGACCACTTCACCCCGTTCGTGCTGATGCAGCTGGAGGAGTTCGGCTTCTGCGGAAGGGGCGAGGCGGCGCACTTCGTGGCGGAGGACCGGCTGCCGCTGAACACCCACGGCGGTCAGCTCGGCGAGGCGTACCTCCATGGGATGAACGGCATCGCGGAGGGCGTACGCCAGATCCGGGGGACCTCGGTCAACCAGGTCCCCGGAGCGGCCCGGGCCCTGGTGACGGCCGGGACGGGGGTGCCGACATCGGGTCTTGTGCTGACGGCGGACGGATGACCCCCAGGGGTCATCCCGTAGTAGACCCCGTCCTCTCGTCCACCCTCAGGAGGTGGCGGTGACCCCACCCCTACAACCTGAGGCGGACTCTGCTTCGGGACCTCCGGCCGATGAGTGACAGTGGTGCCCGCTCCTAGCGTGGAGCCATGACCACACCTGTCTGCACCAGCGCTTCGAACGCCGCCACACCCAGGGCGCAGACCCTTCCGTACCCGTCGTTCTCCTCGTACGTGAGGGCCCGCCAGCCGGTACTGCTGCGTACCGCCAGGTCGCTGACCTCCAACCCGTGCGACGCGGAGGATCTGCTGCAGACCGCGCTCACCAAGACGTACGTCGCCTGGGAGCGCATCGAGGACCACCGCGCGCTCGACGGCTATGTGCGCCGGGCGCTGGTGAACACGCGCACCTCGCAGTGGCGCAAACGCAAGGTCGACGAGTTCGCGACCGACGATCTGCCCGAGCCCGAGCCCTGCCCGAGCGGCTCCGACCCGGCGGAGCAGCAGGCGCTGCACGACGCGATGTGGCGGGCGATCATGAAGCTCCCGGCACGGCAGCGGGCGATGGTCGTGCTGAGGTACTACGAGGACCTCAGCGAGGCCCAGACGGCCGAGGTGCTCGGCGTGTCGATCGGCACGGTGAAATCGGCGGTGTCCCGGGCGCTCGGCAAGCTGCGCGAGGACCCGGAGCTGGCCCCGGCGCGATAGCGTCATCCCTCGGTGAGCGCAACGTGACGTGATCGATCACCCTCCCCTAGTGACATACCGCGTGGTATGCGCGCAGAATCTGCGCAACCCTTACCACCGCGTAGGCAATGTCGCCCCCGGGAGGACCGCCGTGCTGAGCACCATGCAGGACGTACCGCTGCTGATCTCGAGGATCCTGGCCCATGGGTCGACGATCCACGGCACATCACAGGTGACCACCTGGACCGGCGAGGCGGAACCGCACCGCCGCTCCTTCGCCGACGTCGGCGCCCGCGCCGCCCAGCTGGCGCACGCGCTGCGGGACGACCTGGGCGTGGCGGCCGACGAGCGGGTCGCGACCCTGATGTGGAACAACGCCGAGCACGTCGAGGCGTACTTCGCGATCCCCTCCATGGGCGCGATCCTGCACACCCTCAACCTCCGCCTCCCTCCGGAGCAGCTGGTCTGGATCGTCAACCACGCGGCCGACCGCGTGGTCATCGCCAACGGCTCGCTGCTGCCCCTGCTGGCCCCGCTGCTCCCGCACCTGAAGACGGTCGAGCACGTGGTGATCTCGGGCCCCGGCGACCGTTCCCTGCTGGCGGACGCGGCCGTACGGGTCCACGAGTACGAGGACCTGCTCGCCGGGAAGCCCACCTCGTACGACTGGCCCGAGCTGGACGAGCGTGCGGCCGCGGCCATGTGCTACACCTCCGGCACGACCGGCGACCCCAAGGGCGTGGTGTACAGCCACCGTTCGGTCTACCTGCACTCCATGCAGGTCAACATGACCCAGTCGATGGGCCTGACCGACGAGGACACGTCCCTCGTCGTGGTCCCGCAGTTCCACGTCAACGCCTGGGGACTGCCGCACGCCACCTTCATGACCGGCGTCAACCTGCTGATGCCGGACCGCTTCCTCCAGCCGGCCCCGCTGGCGGAGATGATCGAGCGCGAGAAGCCGACGCACGCGGCGGCGGTCCCGACCATCTGGCAGGGCCTGCTCGGCGAGCTGACGGCGAGGCCGCGTGAGGTGTCGTCCCTCGGTCAGGTGACGATCGGCGGCTCGGCCTGTCCGCCCTCGCTCATGAAGGCCTTCGACGAGCTCGGCATGCGGGTCTGTCACGCCTGGGGCATGACGGAGACGTCCCCGCTCGGCACGATCGCCCGTCCGCCGGCCCACGCGGTGGGCACCGACGAGGAGTTCGGCTACCGCCTCACCCAGGGCCGCTTCCCCGCCTCGGTGGAGGCCCGCCTGACGGGCCCGGGCGGCGAGCGCCTGCCCTGGGACGGCGAGTCGGCGGGCGAGCTGGAGGTGCGCGGCCCGTGGATCGCGGGCGCCTACTACAACGGCCCGGACGCCGAACCCCTGCGCCCCGCGGACAAGTTCAGCGAGGACGGCTGGCTGAAGACGGGCGACGTCGGCACCATCGGCCCCGACGGCTTCCTGACCCTGACGGACCGCGCGAAGGACGTCATCAAGTCCGGCGGCGAGTGGATCTCGTCGGTGGAACTGGAGAACGCCCTGATGTCCCACCCCGAGGTCGCCGAAGCGGCCGTCGTGGCGGTCCCCGACGACAAGTGGGGCGAGCGCCCGCTGGCCACGGTGGTCCTGAAGGAGGGCTCGACGGCCGACTTCGCGGCCCTGCGCACCTTCCTCGCCGACCAGGCCGGAATCGCCAAGTGGCAGCTCCCGGAGCGCTGGACGGTCATCGAGTCGGTGCCGAAGACGAGCGTCGGCAAGTTCGACAAGAAGGTGCTGCGCAGGCAGTACGCGGAGGGCACGCTGGACGTGACCGAGCTGAGCTGACGCGGACGCTCAAGAGCCCCCGGCGGCGGTTTCCCGCTACCGGGGGCTCTTCGCGCTGCTAGGGGGTGTTTTGAAAGTCCCGCACAGCACCCACGGCGCCCGGCACGCACCCTCGCCGCACCGGCCAAAGACCCAAGTACGTCCAGTACGAGGGCCTTCGTCCGGCACGCCGAGGGCACGCACCGAACACCGCGGGCACCGCACAGGGCTTTCAAAACACCCCCTAGTTGGTGCCGATCCGCGCCAGCAGATCCACGATCCGGCTCTGCACCTCGGGGCTCGTCGACCGCTCCGCGAGGAACAGCACCGTCTCCCCCGACGCGAGGCGCGGCAGATCGGCCTGGTCGACGGCGGCCGTGTAGACGACCAGCGGAGTGCGGTTGAGCTGGCCGTTGGCGCGCAGCCAGTCCACGATGCCGGCCTGGCGCCGGTGCACCTGCATCAGGTCCATCACGACCAGGTTGGGCCGGAACTGCCCCGCCAGCGTCACCGCGTCCCCGTCACTCGCGGCCCGCGCCACCTGCATCCCACGCCGCTCCAGCGTCGCGGTCAGCGCCAGCGCTATCTCCGCGTGCTCCTCGATCAGCAGCACCCGCGGCGGATGCTGCTCACTGTCCCGAGGCGCCAGCGCCTTCAGCAGTACGGCGGGATCGGCGCCGTACGCCGCCTCCCGCGAGGCCTGTCCGAGCCCCGCCGTCACCATCACCGGCACTTCGGCGGCCACCGCGGCCTGCCGCAGCGACTGGAGCGCGGTCCGCGTGATCGGCCCCGTCAGCGGGTCGACGAACAGCGCGGCCGGGAACGCGGCGATCTGCGCGTCCACCTCCTCGCGCGAGTGCACGATGACCGGACGGTAGCCGCGGTCGCTCAGCGCCTGCTGCGTAGTGACATCCGGCGCGGGCCACACCAGCAGCCGGCGCGGGTTGTCCAGCGGCTCCGGCGGCAGCTCGTCGTCCATCGGCTGCGGGCGCGGGGTGTCCGCCACCTCGACCGCCCCGCCCGGACCGTCCAACGGCTCGGGCCCCTCGGCGGCGTTCTTGTCCGGAGCGCCTATGGCGTACGACCGTCCCGTGCCCTCGGTGCCCTGCGCCAGCCGGGACTGACCGGCGGGCGACGGCTGCGGCTGCTCGGCCTGAGGATGGGGCCGCGCCGCCTGCTCCGGCTGCGCGGCACTCGCGGGATCCGGCCGCGTCCCGAGCTTGCGCCGCCGTCCTCCACCGTTCGTCTGATGCGGGGGAGGCGTCGCCGACGGCTGCTGCACCTGCACCGCCTGCCGCGTGAACGGCACGCCCTGCCCCAACGTCCGCACACTGATCGCCCGCCCCTGCGTGGAGGTCGGATCGACGGGAGCGGCGGCCTCGGCGGGCAACGGCTGCGCGGCACGCGGCTTCCCGGCTTCCGGGGGGAGCGGGGTGCCCTGGGACGGGGTCCCCGGCGCGGGGGGGCCCGCGGCGGGGGTCGGCTGCGGCTGGGCAGGCTTCGGGGGTACGGCCGTACCGGCGCCGGAGGTGTCGTCCGCGGCGGGCCACGGCTGCGGGGCGGGGGTGCCCTGGGCCGGGGTGGGGGCCTCGGCCGGGAGGGGGGCGGCTGCGGGGGCCTGCGCTTCGGGCTGCGGGGCCGCCGGGATCGGCTGCGCCTCGGCGGGCGGGGCCTCCTGGACTGCCTGCCCCTGACCCGGCTGCCCCGGCTGCCCCACGGCCCGTCGCCGGCGCCCGGTCGGCGCGGTCGTCGGATGCGGCTGCGGCGGGGTGTGGTCCGCGGCGTGGTCGTGCGGTACGGCGTCGTGCCGACCGTCGTCCGCGGCGGGAGCGGCGGCCGGGGCCTGCGCCGGGACCGGGACCGGCGTGGGCGCGGGCATCGCGACCGGGGCCTGCGCCTGGGCGTTCCCCTCCGCCCGGTCCGCGTCGGCCGGTGGCAGGGCGAACACCGTACGGGGTCCCGCCTCTTGCGCGGCCGCACGCTCGTTCGCGGCCGCCAGCGCCCGCCGCCGGCGCCCGGTCGGCTGTCCGTCCTCGTCCGAGCCGCCCTCGTCCGAGCCGCCCTGGGCCGGAACCGGCCCGGAAGCGACCGCGGGCAACGCCGCGGGCAGCGCGTGCTGTTCGCCGGAGTCCCGGCGGGCCCGCCGTCCGCCCGGCGCGGGCACGCCCTGCGGCGGCACCGTGCCGCCCAGGCCGGTACCCACGGCCGCGGTCCCGGCGGCGTGCTCGGCAGCCGTGACCACCGCTCCCTCGGCCACGCCCTCGCCCGCGCCGTCCGCACCCGCGACCTCGGCGGGCCGCCCGCGCCGCCGCCCCGTACCGCCGGACACCTCGGCCGGTGCCTGCGCCTGGGCCGGAACGGGCGCCGTCTCCGCCGCCCGTCGCCTGCGCCGCCCGGTGGGCGCGGATTCGCTCTCGGCGCCGTCCGTCCGGCCGGCCACCTCGCTCTCCAGGAAGGCGTCCACGGAGGACCGCCGGGCCCGCCGCCGCCCGCCACCGGAGGTCTGCTCGCCCGCCTCGGTCTCAGCCGGAGGGGAGACAAGCGCGACCTCGGAGCCCGGAACCGCCCCGGCCCCGCCCCCGATCGGCACCTCCAGCACAAACGCGCTGCCGCTCATCCCCGGCACCTCGTGCGTCTGCAGCACACCGCCGTGCGCGCGCACGATCCCGCGCACGATCGGCTCGTGCACCGGGTCTCCCCCGGCGTACGGCCCGCGCACCTCGATGCGGACGACCTCACCGCGCTGGGCCGCCGCCACGACGACCGTGTTGTCCATGTAGCCGCCCGCGGACACGGGCGCGTTGCCGGTCGCGTCGACGCCCGCGACATCGGCGACCAGATGCGCCAGCGCGGTCGCGAGCATCCGGGAGTCGACCTCGGCCTCGATGGGCGGCGCGTGCACGGCGAACTGCACCCGCCCCGGCCCGATGAGTTCGACGGCCCCGTCGACACCGGCGGCGACGACCGCGTCGAGCATCACCTTCGTACGGGTGATGCCCTCGCTGCCGGTGTCGAGGCGCTGGTAGCCGAGGACGTTGTCGATGAGGGTGGTGATCCGGGAGTAGCCGGCCGAGAGGTGGTGCAGGACCTGGTTGGCCTCGGGCCACAGCTGCCCCGCGTCGTCCGCGGCGAGCGCGGCCAGCTCACGGCGCAGTTCGTCCAGGGGCCCGCGCAGCGAGGTCGCGAGCAGGGTGAGGAGCTGCTCGTGCCGCCCGGCGAGCGCCTCGTAGCGGTCCTTCTCCCGCTCGCCGAGCGCCGCGTAGCGCTCCTCGCCCGCGCCGAGTTCCTCCTCGTGCCGCTCCCGGAGCTCCTCGACCTCGGTCACATGTTTCTGGCGCAGCGCGGTGAGCTCGGAGGCGTGCTCCTCGGAGAGCCGCTCCAGCTCCTCCTCGTGCCGCTTCTCGGCGGCGGCCTTCTCCGCGACGAGGGTGTCGTAGGGCCGCCGGTCGGTGAAGGTCATCACGGCACCGACGAGCTGGTCGCCGTCGCGCACGGGGGCGGTGGTCAGGTCGACGGGCACCGGCTCGCCGCTCTTGGCGAACAGCACCTGTCCGCGCACCCGGTGCTTGCGCCCGGAGCGCAGGGTGTCGGCGAGCGGGGACTCCTCGTACGGGAAGGGCGTGCCGTCGGGACGGGAGTGCAGGACGAGGTCGTGCAGCTCGCGCCCGCCGAGATCACTGGCCCGGTAACCCAGTATCTGGGCGGCGGCCGGATTGACGAGCACGATCCGCCCGTCGGTATCGGTGCCCACCACACCCTCGGACGCGGCCCGGAGGATCATCTCGGTCTGCCGCTGCGAACGGGCCAGCTCGGCCTCGGTGTCGATGGTTCCGGACAGATCACGGACGACGAGCATCAGCAGCTCGTCGCTGGCGTAGCCGTAGTTGTCGTAGGCCTGCTGACCGTTCTCCAGATTCGCGGACGTGACCTCGACCGGGAACTCGGTGCCGTCGGTGCGCCGGGCCATCATCCGGGTCGGCTTGGTCCGCCCGCGCGGATCCATGTGGTCGGGGCGCCGCATGGAGCCGGGGATCAGCTTGGAGTCGAACTGCGGCAGCAGATCGAGCAGCCCGCGCCCCACCAGCGCGGTCCCCGGCGCCTCGAAGGCCTCCAGGGCGATGGTGTTGGCGTTGACGACGGTCCCATTGGCGTTGACCAGCACCAACGCATCGGGCAGCGCGTCGAGTATGGCTGCGAGGCGAGCAGCGCCTCGGGATGGCCTGCTGCTCACGAGACGCTTCCCTCCTGTTACCGCACCTTGCCGACCGCTCGGGCCATCTTGCCAACCGGCCCGCCACGTGTCACGCGAGGGAGTCTAAGGGCTGGGGGTGTGACGGCGGCGCCGGATGAGAGGGAGGTCGCACGACGAAGTGACCCAGAACGTATGACCGCGTCCGCTCGACACCCGGTCGACGTCCGGTCGGTCCCCGTCCGGCGTCCCTTCGCTTCGCGAGAGCTTCGCGGGACCTTTACGGAGCCGCGCTGCCGGTCGGTGCCGGTCACCCCTGGCCGGCGGGCCGCAGATCGGGCAGCACGGGCACGAGCCGGTCCCAGCGGGCGATCTCGCAGCCGTCACCGCGGTCGAACCGGGCGTCGACGGGCCGCCCGGCCCAGGTCCCGGTCACGTGTGCGGTGGCCGCACCGCCGTACTGCATGGTGCAGACGCTGCCTGCCGGTACGGGGGCGAAGGCGTCCTTGCCCCAGCGGGCACCGCGGTCGAGGGCGGAGCAGGCGCCGGCGATGTCGGGGTGATCGCCGCCGCCGGGGTGGCAGTACAGCTCGTACCGGCCGTCGGCGCCGCCGCCGGCGTTCTTGACGGTGACGGTGAGGTGGTCGTCGGTGCGGGCGGAGCCTGGGAAGAGGGAGAGGGGGACCGTTTCGGCATGAGCGGGGACGGCGGCCGACAGGGCGGCGACGGATCCGGTGGCGACGAGGAGCCGCCCCAGATGACCGGCGCGAGAGATACGAGGGGCACGGTGGGCGCCGACGGCGCGGATGACGTGTGACATGACTTGCTTAACGCCCCCTGCCCCGGGACGTTGCGCCCGCGGCCGCCTCTCCCCGCTCCACCAGCGGCAAAGGGCTTTGCCCCGCACCCCGCCTGCCTAGTACCGTGGGGGGCGATTGGTGACACCGCGCTCGACTGTGTCATCATCGGCACGCACCACTCGCGCTCGCGCGAGCGACTGTGCTGGAGGCGTCGCCTAGTCCGGTCTATGGCGCCGCACTGCTAATGCGGTTTGGGCCTTAAAGCCCATCGAGGGTTCAAATCCCTCCGCCTCCGCCGTAGATCACCGAAGCCCCGGTCGCCCGACCGGGGCTTCGCTGTTTCGGTCGTTTCCCCAGGTCACAAGGGGTACGCCTAATGGATTTCACATGGCGGCGGCAGTCATGTAATGTTCTTCCTGTCGCCGCGAGCGGGCCGCAAGGACCGGGGTCGACGAGAAAACAGAACAAGCACTCGTAGCTTAACGGATAGAGCATCTGACTACGGATCAGAAGGTTGCAGGTTCGAATCCTGCCGAGTGCACAGCATGTCAGAGGCCCTGTGGAGTGATCCACAGGGCCTTTGGCTTTTGCCTTGACGGCAGTACTGGAAACACACGTGGCAAGTGCTCGTTCGGCAGTCTCGCACCATCGGCACCGAGGTCCTGATCAGGGCTTCCGTGACCGGACCACCTGGGATGCTGTCCAGGCTGAGGGGTGGTCCGGTCTCTTGTTATGGCCGCTTGGCGACGCCTGTCGTCGGGGACTCGTGATCAGCTCAGGGCCTTGCCCACCTCATAGATGGTGGGGCGATCCCCGGGAGCATGGCTGAGCATCGCGTCGATCAGCTCACCGAGTTGACCGGGCACCTTCACGGAGCGGCGATTCCCCCTCACCACTGCCTCCCGCTGAACAGGACGTGGAGCATCGTCCGGATACTCGACCGCTCGCCAGCCGGTAGCGGAGATGAGGAGACTGGGCCAGATTCTCGCCACTCACGGTCCAGAGGTCATCGAAGACCATGAACCCGGCGGCCTTCATGGCGCGCGCCGAGGCAGCGACCATTTCCGGGTCACGGGCGCCCCCGCCCGGCTTCGGGTTGTGGTGCAGGAAGCGGCCCGCGAACTTCTCGCACAGCTCGGCGTACTCCTTCGTGTGCAGGATGAGCGCGTGCAGGCCGAGGTCCACGTCGTCCGACGGAACCATGGGCACCGTGGCGGTGGCAGCGGTGACGAGGAACGCCACGGCCTGGTCCGCGATCCGTTCGGCACGCTCGGGGGACTGGCCGTGGTGCGCGACCACGAAGTGGCCGAGGCTCCCGAACAGTTCCTCACCAGCCACCGCGCGACCGGTCTTCTGATCGTTCGCCGTTGCCGTCATGTGCGATCTCCTTCTTCCTCGATGGCCGCAGCAGCGTGATGCCTTGTACGGACAGTGACCTTTCGAAGGTTTTCGAGGCGA
>NZ_JAVRBF010000113.1:0-14115 GCF_032436805.1 Streptomyces sp. P17
ACACCGACACCCCTCCCGCCGTCACGGCCCACCAGCGGATTCAACCGATACCGCTACGTGCGGAGGATGGGTCTAGCTCGCGGTCGGTGACCGGGAGCGTGGGCGCAGGGCCCGGCTCACGGATCTCGTCCGGCCAAAAGACGGTGTGAACCGTCAGCACCCCGGACCGGGGTCGAAGCACAGCCAGCCGCTCGCGTGAACTGATGGCGGTCTTGGCGATCCCCACCAGCCCGGTCCGGGCCAGCGCGGCAACGAGGACCTCGTAGGGCCGCTCGGCGGCCGCGCCCGCGGGGCGGGCGTAGTAGGCGCGCTGGTAGGAGATGGGGTCGATGGTGTCGCCGGGGACGAACCCGAGTACCTCTATGACGTGCCGGGTCGGCAGCGGCAGCCGCTCCAGGGTGGCATCGTCCAGCACAGCCATCGTGCCGTCCGGCGCCTCCACGCCGCGTGCCACGTCCGCATAGGCGACCTCCTGGCCGTCCAGCTCACACACCCTGCGGTGTCGGATACGCCCTCCGCAGCGCCGGTGCACCTCATGCAGGCGGATGCGGTGGTCTTCCGTGGCGGGCGCGACTAGAACGGGCACGGAGACCAGGCCGAACGACACGGACATCGTGGTCGCCATGTCTCCATGGGACCGCTGACCTGCGGCTGACGCATGTCAAGCCATCACGGGCCACGATGTCGGCGGCGTGTGCCATCATGACGCCAACTCTTCCCCGCCGACGCGGGGGTATCGCCCCTGGACACGGCGTGCCAGGGAGCTGGGCTCCGCACATGCGGAGGTGACCGCAGCAGACACCCCCATGCCCAGGGAGAGAACCATGGACCACCCCCTCGCCCGCGTCCTCGACCGCATCGACCCCGACGCCCGGTACCGCGCGCCCGACCTCTCCGAACTCCTCGGTCTGGCCCGGTCGTCGACGAACACCCTGATCCTCAGCGGCTGGTTCCCGGGAGCGGAGTGGGAACGCGTGCCCGGCGCCGACGGCCGTCAGCGGGTGTGGACCGGCGCGGCCCTCATCGCGGCCGCCGACACCGACCCGCCCGCCCTCGACCACAGCCGCTACGCCCCGTCGACGCTGTGGCGCCTCGGCTGCGGGTGCGATGACTGCCTGGCCTGGCACAACGCCGACTCCCGGGAGCGTCGTCGTGCGCTGGCCGATGCGGCGTTCCCGGAGCAGCGGCGTCGGCAGGTCCTCGAACTGGTCTCGGCCGGAGACGTCGACAGCATCGAGGAGGCCGCTGCTCGGGCGGAGGTGTCGCCGGGGCGGGTGTTCGGGCTCGCCCGCCGTGACGAGGGCTTCCGGGCCGCGCTCGACGAGGCCGCGGTCGCGCTGTGCGTCGGCGGAGACCTGTGCGGCCGCCCTCGCGGCTACCGGACCGGCTGCCGTGGGACCGCATGCCGACGCGCGCACCGCCCTCTTGCGTGAACCGGTTGCGGGCTGTGTCGTCCTCTGTGGCGTCTGGTTCTGGACTGTGGTGCGGCTGAGTGGCGCGCCGGGTGCGCATCAGTCCGGCTCGGTGGTGTGTCTGACGACAGCGGTACGTTGCGGTCTGTCACCTGCCGGTCCGGGTGGTGGTCAGTGCTGGTCGAGGGATTGTTCACGAGTTCCGATGGCACGGGCCTGGCCTGCGGGAGAGGCTCCGGCGAGCGACCCTGAAGGCGTGGCCCGCATTCGTTACTGCGACTCCTGCGGGGCTCGGCTGCCGAGGAGCGCGTCGGCCAGGCGCCGGTACTGCGATGACGTCTGCCGGGCCCGGTGGTACCGGGAGCAGCGCAGGACAGACCGGTCGTGGGGGCTCGCGATGATGCTCGCCGACGCGGAATGGAACGGCGACACCGGCATCATCCGGTTGCTGACCTGCCCGGAGTGCGGCCAGATCACCTTCGCCGGCGGCCACCGCCGCCAGGACACGGTGTACTGCTCCGGCCGCTGCCGGTCGAGAGCGTGGCGCCGTCGCGCGGCCCGTCGAGCGAGGCGGCGAGCGTGACGTGCAGCCGTCACACAATCGAGTCGTACTGGCCGGTATGACGGCTCGACGTCTGCCGTGACTGCCGGGACCGCCTCCTCGACTGTCCTGTGACACCGATTCCTTGACCGCGTGCCATCGACCTTTGATGAACGCGGGTTGTGTCATCGAAGTTGATTGCGCAGGTCGAAGGATCGTCAGAGCGCCGGATTGTTGTCAATGGCCTTGAAGTTCTCCCCGTAGGCGGCCAGGAGTTGTCCCCGCTGGCGGCCATCTGGGCTTCCCCAACGGCGGCCAGTTATCTCCCCGCCGTGGGTGGTGTCGTGGTCAGCTGAAGGGCTTGACGCCCTGGCCGGAGGTGGCCTGGGCGAGCCGGAAACTGTCACCCTGGGTGACGACGATGTGGGCATGGTGCATGAGCCGGTCGACGGTGGCCGTGGCCAGGGTCTTGGGCATGATCTCGTCGAAGCCGGAGGGGTGCAGGTTGCTGCTGACCGCGAGCGCGCGTCGTTCGTAGGCGGCGTCGACCAGCCGGTAGAAGCCCTCGGCAGCCTCGGGGCTGACCGGGAGGAGGCCGATGTCGTCGACGATGATCAAGTCGGAGCGGATGATCCGGGCCAGAGCGCGGGCGATGGAGTCGTCGGCGCGGTGGCGGCGGACGAGGGCGCCGAGGTCCTCGATGGTGAACCAGGCGACCGTCATCCCGGCCTCGACCGCGGCCTGGCCCAGGGCCTCGGTGAAGTGGCTCTTCCCGGTGCCGGAGGGTCCGCAGACACAAAGGCTCTCGCGGCGGCGGACCCATTCGAGGGTCTTGAGCGCGTCCTGGGTGGCGCGCGGGATCGAGGACGCCTGTTCGTCCCAGTCGCCGAAGGTCTTCCCGGCGGGGAAGCCGGCGCGCTTGCGGCGGGTGTGCAGGTTGGCGCGGTCGCGACCGGCGGCCTCCTCGGCCAGCAGGACGCGCACGACCTCGGCGGGGTCCCAGCGTTGGGCCTTCGCGGTGGGGATCACGTCGGCGAGTGTGCGGCGGAGGTGAGGGAGTTTCAGGCGGCGGGTCAGCTCGATCGCCTCGGCCAGCGGGTCGCCGGTGGAGCCGTGGACCTGGCGGAGCGGGGTGGCCATCAGATGCGGTCCTCTTCTTCGGTGCTGGATATAGGGGTCGCGGTAGTACCGAAGCCGGCCCAGGCGGAGGTGCCGGGCTGCAGGCTGTGGGTCTCACTCGCGCGGGTCGGCTCGGCGGTGTCGCGGCCGGCCTGGTAGTCGAGGATGGACAGCAGGTCCTTCTCGGCGAAGCGGCCGGTGACCGCGGCGGTGCCCAGAGCGCGGTCAACTGCCTCCGGGGAGTAGAGCTTTGACAAGGTGACGGCCTCGGCCATCTTGGCCTTGACGCGGCGGGTGCCGGCGGTGGCGGCCTCGATGAGCCAGCTTGCGGCGCCGGGGCCGATCATCAAGAACGCGGCCTCGGCGGCGCTGGTGGCCTTCGGGGTGCGGTCGCCGTCCTTGTCCTCGCGCTGGGGGTAGTGCTCGGTGGCGATGACCGGGCTGCCCGGGGTTCCGCGTGGGTGGCGGGCGGCCTCGGTGGCGGTGCCGTCCGTGCCGACGGCGGTGACGACGAGCTCGTCGCCGTGGAACCGGGCCCAGACCCGGGTGTCGATCAGCTCGTGCGGGACCGAGTAGCGCACCGCCTCCACCGAGATGGTGGCGTCCCAGTTGACCCGGCGGGTGGTGCCGAACGCGACGGTGAACGGCTGCCTGGGCAACGGGTGCAGCCGCTGACGCTCCTCGGCGAGCATCTCGGCCGGAGTGCGGCGGGTCGCGCGGTGCACCCGCGCGTTGACCTCGGTGCAGAACTCGCGGCAGGCGGACTCCAGTTGGGCGAACGTGCGGTATTCCTCCAGGAGGTTGACGTCCTTGGGGACCAGGTCGGCCTTGGCGATGCGGACGGTCGCTTCCGAGCCGCCCTTGGTCTCCGGGTCGGCGGGCAGGCAGGTGCGGATGGTCGTGCCGTAGTGCCGGGCGACCTCGACGATCTCGGGGTTGCGGACCGCGATCCCGGCGATGTGGTCGGTGGTGACCGTCTTCTCGTTGTCGGTCAGCACGAACGCGGGGATCCCGCCGATCCTGCGGAACGTGGCGTCCAGGCACGCGGTCACGGTGGGCAGGGTCTTGTCCCAGATCGGGATGACGACCCGGAACCGGGACCAGGCCAGCCACGCGCACCACAGCGTGGTCTTCCGGCCGCCGATCACCGGGCCGTCGCCGTAGTCATACTGCAGCCACAGCCCCGGCTCGGTGACCCAGGGCCGGTAGACCCTGCGCCGCCCGGCCAGGTACTGGGCCTTTGCCTCGGCCACGGTGCGGCGGGTGGTGCGCTCCCCGCCGGTGAAGCCCATCGCGGTGATGCGCTTGTGGACCACGTCCGCGCGGATCTTGCCGCCGGAGCGGACCACCAGCTCCTCGATCTTGGGGAGGTAGGCGTCGATCGCGCGGTCCCGGTGCCGGCGGGCCTCGGGGGCCTGCCCGGCCGCCCGCATCTTCACATAGCGGGCAACGGTGTGGTGGTCGCACCCGGCCAGCTCGGCCGCCGCGCGGTAACTGCCCGTGAGGTCGTATGCCTCCAGGATGTCCATGATCTCCCTGCTGTTCTTCACCCGCCCGACTCTCGCCGACCGGGATCTGGATCTTGTGAGCGGGGAGATATCTGGCCGTCCGCGGGGAAACCGCTGGCCATCAGTGGGGCCGTAAATGGCCGCCTATGGGGAGTTTTCCACGGCCGCCGTCAGATTGTCAGTCCAAAGCTGCGTCGAAGGTCGTGCGGTTGGCCGAGGTGTAGGCGTACTCCCGCTCGGACCACCGGATTCGCCCGGCGATCTCGTGGTCGTCGGCGACGTGCGGGGACGGGCGCGCGAGGTGGCTGCGCCACCACTGGGCGTTGCGGGTCTGGCGGTCGAGCGCGGCATCGATGAGGCAGGAGCGGGAAGTGGCGTCGAGCCCGTACGCGTCGGCAAGGATGCGTACCTGTGCGGCCTGGACGGTAGCGGGCGGAGCGTCAGGCTTGGAGGAGATGCACCAGGTCCACGCCATGTAGCCGAGATCTTCGAGGGGGTCGCCGGGGGCGGCGGTGTCGAAGTCGATGAAGGCGGCCGGGACGTCGTCTGCGAAGACCGTGTTGTTCGGCCCCGGGTCGTGGTGGCAGACCACGGGATGGTCACCGGTCAGGCGGCTGGTGCGGGTGGCATCGTGGAAGGCTCGGAGCAGGGAGCCAGCAGCGGCCACCTGGGGGTCGGTCCAGCGCTGAAAGCGGGCGGGCACCCAGCCGGGGAGGTAGCTGAGGATCTCGCGGCCTGCCGTGTCGAACCCGAGGTGACACGGAGCGCCGGTGAAGCCCTGCCGCCGGAGGTCACCGAGCAGCTCGGCAACGAACGAGGACGACGCGGTGGCCGGCCGCCGGACGGTGCGGCCGACCCTGACCACGCCGGGGGTAATGCGTCCGCCGGACAACGGCACTTCGTTCTCCATTGCTACATCCTGCATGCCTGGTCGTGCACCGAGCGCTCAGCCGACTCTGCGCGCAGGCCATCGGTCAAAGTTTCGTGGCAAACGGTCAAGGTTCGGCGTCACAGGAAATCGACGCCGTCGCCCAGGACGCGGATGCCACAGCCGACCTCGAGAACTGGGCTTGCGTGATCATGGGGGAGACGTACGGCGAGGTCCCCGACGCGGTCCTCGAAGACGACGACAAGGCCGACGTCTTTGAGGAGCCCTTCCGTCTCTGGCCCGCGTCTACCAGGACCAGTTCATGGCCGGCACCGACTACAAGGGATGCCGTTCGTCCGGCTACGCCGCTGCCCCACGCAGGCGCGGGCGGTCGTTGCGGTTGCCGCCGGTGTAGTACCGCTCTCGGAGGTGGCCAGCGGGCGGATGGTTGAGGTAGTCGGCCCGGTAGCAGCCATCGGGATGGGGGCATTCGTACACGGCTCCGCTGCAGTACTGGCAGAGCACTCCGCGGATGAGCTCGGTGTAGCGGTCGTACTCGAGGTCTTGTCCCAGGCTCTCGCCGCACGCGTGGCACATGCGTCCGGCCGCGTCGATGTACCGCGACCGCTTGCGGCTTTTCCAGTTGCTGCGCACGGGGGAGCGGTAGGGGTCCCAATCTCCGTCCTCGGATCGGACCGGGCACCGCAGGCCTGGAGGGACGTGCTGGGGGTGCTGATGCTCACTGGTCAGCCGCACGTCCCAGACTGGGCGGGCATCTCTGAAGGCGAACCAGGGTTCGTGGCGTATCGCCGTGCCGTCCAGCGGTTCCAGCGCGCTGCTGTGCGGGGCCGGTTCGGGCCGGTAACGGCCAGAGCAGATCATCACGGCGCCCAGCTGCAGGTGCCACAGGCCGTCGCCTCCGAGTATCGCCAGTGTCGGCAGGTGCCCGCGTTGCTCGGGCGGACGTGCGCAGGAGGCCCCGTATGCATCCAGTCGCGCGTGCAGTTGCGCTTCGAGGGCTTCGCGGCCCTGGTTGGGGCGGGCGAGCAGGTCGAGCTGCCGGTGTAGGGGCAGCGCGTCGAGAACGGGAGTCGAGGACATGCCGCCAGGCTGCGGCCAATCGCCTGTGGATAGATTTCTTCGGCCTCGCCCTCCCGCGTCCCGGGGCGCGCTCGCCGAACTCCCGTCCGGCCCGGGGGCCCTGCGGTCCCCGGGCCGGACGGATGACAGGTTGTGCCGGCGGCAGGCCCAGCCCGAGGAGCGTGAACGGGAGCTTCGCACAGTGGAGTTGCAGGAGGTCCATCCCGACCGTCGCTCGATCCAGGCTTCCGGCTCGGTCTCGACGGCCGATGCCGCTGATGATTCGGCCCTCCGGTGGCTGCACCCCGCCTGTCCGGCACCCGCGATGAGATCCACCACCCCGACCGCCAACGACCGGTAGGACGCGGGGGTCGTGTGCCCCCGGGGCCGTAACCTCGCGGATGTGGAGTGCTGGGAACCCGATGCCACCGGAACTGTCATCGAGTGGAGTGACTGATGGACTACCGATTCGTCCTCTTCGGCGTGTCTGGTCTCGTCGGCGTCGCTATGGCGAGTTGGGGGCTACTCCGGTTCGTCCTGCTGCGTTCGGCGCATAGCCGGCATCTCGTCCCCGGCGCACCGGCGCTTCCCCAGAGCCTCGTGGTTGGGCTTGTTCTGGCGGTGGCGTCATTGGGCGTCACCTGGATTGGTGGCATGTGGCCGTGAGTGGCTGGAGTGCCGGCGGTTGCCTGGGAGTCTCGCTGCGGCCGCCGCGGCAGTGGTGGACAGCTCGACGCCGGCGGTGAGTCCGCCGGTGTCCTCTTGACGGCTCCTGGTCACAAGCCCGAATCCGTCTTGGAACCCTGGCGGGTGCGTTGGACCCGCGCCCGCCGGCACGTCGGTCCGGCATCGCCTTGGTGCTGGACTACGCGCATGCCCACCACCGCTCGGGCGCCGGGCTGGGCTCGCTGTTCGTCGTACGTCCTGGGTCCGCGGGCACCGGGTGCTGGCGGATGTCCCCGCGCTCTGGTGTCTCGGCGGAACCCGGCGGCCTGGTCGCATGGTTGGCCCGTCGCCTTGTGTCCCTTGGCCGGGGAGTTTGCCCGCCGGTCGTTGATGGGGGAGCGGGCCGTGCTGCGGCGTTGTGCAGGGTAGTGGCGGCGGGTGGTCTTGGCGGTGGTTGTGCGGTGGGTTTCACGCGGGTAGGTGAGGTGTTGCCCGGGCCGGCGCCCGGCAGTCTCGCCGAGGCGGCCGCGTCACTGCTGGGTGCGCGGGCGCCGGTGTCGACGTTGGTGCGGGTCCTGGACGAGGCTCTCGGCGGTGGTCTGCACCCGGGCCGGCTGTACCTGGTCACCGTCTCCGGCCCGGCGGGCGGTGAGGGACGGCCGGGCGCCGGCGGGGGACTGCTGGCCGGCGGGGCGGTGCGGGCGGCGCTGTTCCGGGACGCGGGCGCCGTCCTGTACGCGGCTTTCGGGCCCTCCGCGCGGGACATCGCCGCGCGGGTGATGGCCGGCGAGCTGAGGGTCGGCTACCGGGCGCTGCGCGAGGGGCGGCTGAAGAGGGCGGACCGGGCCGCGGTGGCCGAGCTGAGCGCCGGGCCGGAGGCCGCGCGGCTGCTGATCGAGGACCGGCCTGGGACCGGGGCCGGCGAGCTCGCGCGTCTGGCCGGGGGCCTGGAGGGGCTGCGCCTGGTCGTCGTCGACGGGCTTGAGGCGCTGCCGGGCCTGCGCGGGCCGGCGCACGCCGCGGGGGCCTTCGACGGGCCGGGGCGGGAGCTGCGGCGTCTGGCCCGGGACCTCGATGTGCCGGTGCTCGCGGTGGCCGGGGCCGGCGACGGTGAAGGCCTGCGCGCCGTCCTCGCCCCGGACGTCGTGGTCGCCCTGGCCTTCGCCGCGGACGACGCCGGCTACAACGCCGGTTACAGCGCCCGGCGGGACCGGGCGCGGGTGACCGAGTGCGATCTCGGCCTGCAGACCGAGGTGGAGGTCCGTACCGACCTGGCGCGGGCCCGGCTGATCGGGCCGGAGTTCGACGTGCACGGGGTGTTCGGCTCCGATGAGGGCCGCCTGGTCGTGGACGGACTGACGGACGCGGCCCAAGGCGTGCTGGAGGCGCCCGAAGGCCTGCCCGAGATCCTGGTCAAGAGGCTGGGTCAGTTGTGCAGGGGCATGCCCAAGGAGTTCTCCGGGCTGGAGTTCGGGGACCTGCCGGACGAGGCACAGCAGGCGGTCCTTGAGGAATGGACGGCCCGGCCCTCGCTGCCGGACACGGACGAGGGGCGCCGCCTGGGCGTGGCCCTCGATGCGTTCTACGCCCATGCCGTCGCGCACGGCTACGACCCGGAGGCCGAGATCCCCCGCGAGGCCTGAGCGCGTCCCCGCACCGCCCGGCGGTAGACGGCCGGTGCTGCTCCGCCGACGCACCCAGCGCCCGGGGCCAGCGGCCCCGGCCCCCTCCTGGACTACTGATCCTCTGCGGACCCGCGGGGCCTTCATCCCCGCGCGGCCCCAGGCAGGGGGCACGTCCCACCGCCGGCCAACGGCCGGCCGCGCTGGTCGACGTGCTGCTCCGTACCCGCTCCGCCCGCTGCTGCGCCCCGCCGTCATGAGGCAACTTCCCTGCTCCGTGAGGTGGCCGGCCTGCTGCTCGCGGTGGTGGTCAGGCGGCGGGCGCGGGTGGCGGCGGTACGGGGGCGGGGGCCGCCGGCAGTTCAGGGGGAGGGCCGTCGGGTCGGGCAAAGCCCATGCCGTGGGTGAGGAGGTTGGTGGCGGTGATCCAGTCGGGTGGGGTGGTGCCGTTGCGGTGTGCTTCCTGGATGGCCGACCGGGACATGACGGCGAGGGCGTCCGCGAACACCTGGACGCCCGCGGTCGCGGCGGCGGGGGCGTTGCGGACGGCGGGGGCCGCGGCGAGGGCTTCGACGGCTGGTCGGATGCCGGCGGCGAGCCGGTCGACGTCGTAGCGGGCGCCGTGTGCGGCGAGGGCTTCGACGGCTGGTCTGATGCCTGCGGCGAGCCGGTTGACGTCGTAGCGGGCGTGGTAGGCGGTGAGGGCTTCGAGGACTGGTCTGATGCCTGCGGCGAGCCGGTCGAAGTCGTAGTGGGCGCCGGTGTCCGGTCCGCCGTGGGCGAGGGGGAGCGGGTGGGTGCGGCGGATCAGTTGCGTGAGCTGCCTGCGCGGGGGTGCGGGGCGGGTGCTGCGTTGGGAGGTGACGTGGTGGTAGGCGTCGAGGTACGGGCGCTGTGCGGCCGGAGGGATGCCGCACACGGTGAGGAACGTGATCAGCTGCTGGCGACTGGAGGGCAGGGCCTGGCGGTTGACGATCCGCGACGCGGTGGCGAGCGGCACCCGTGCCCGGCCCGGCCGGTCGAAGTCGCGCAGGGGCGGGGCGCCGGCCCTTTCGTACGCCGCGGCCAGGACGAGGCTGAAGTCGCGCGCGTCGCGGACGAGGTGGGGGGCCGGCGCCTTGAGGCCGGGGAGCTTGCCGCGCTGGGCGGTGCGGCCGAGGGCGTGCAGGCGGCGGGCCTTGTCCTGGTCGGCCGGGCCGGCGCCGCAGGCGCGGAGGTAGGCGTTGAGGACGGCCGCGGTGGGCGGGGCGGTGCCGGACTCGGCGCGCTGGACGGCGCCGCGGGAGATGTTGGCGTCGTCGGCCAGGGCGCGCTGGGTCAGCCGGGCGGCGCCGCGCAGAGCTCTCAGGTGCCCGGCGAGACGGGCGAAGTGGCGGTCCGGGACGGTGGCGGGGCAACGGATCATGTCCGGCGCCTACTTGCCCGCGCCGGAGCGTACGGCGGCCTCGACGAGGACGCTCATCAGGCGGCGGCCGCCGCCGGCGGCGGTGAGGGTGGCCGCGCCGATCGCGCCGCAGCCGCCCAGGAGGGCGAAGACGGTCTCCAGCTCGGTGCCGGCGAGGAACAGGCCGGTGCCGAGCCCGAGGACGGCGATCAGCAGGATCAGCGCGTGGGTGGGCCCGAACCGCCCGGCGGCGCCGTCCGGTTCACCGCCGCCTGCCGGCTCCGGTGCCTTAGGGGCGGTGGGTGCGCAGGTGCAGGCCGGGGCGGGCCCGGCCGGGTGCGAGGGAAGGCTCATGGTGCGCAGGACTCCTCCTGACGGGGGCCGCCGACGGCATGCCGGGGCTACTGGTCGCAAAGTGACGCAGCTCAGAGGCAGTTGGCCCTGCCGTTAGTCGGGCTGCGCGGCACACAGCCTTCCACGCCCCGGTATCCCGCCGCCCCGCCCCGGTGCGTCTTTTGTCCGGTGTGCGGCTTGCTGGACCCGCCGGTGTTCCCCGTCCCGCCGTGAAATCCGCCGACCGGCCGGCCCGCCAAAACCGGCCCGGCGACGACGGGTTGCGCGCCCGCTGCCCTCCTGGCGGCCCACCGTTTGTTCCGGCCGACTTGCGGCCTAGGCCGTATCAGCAAGACGGTGGTTCCAGCACGACACCGGCGGCGAGGCTGCCGGTGTCCTCCTGACGGCGCCTGGTCGCAAGCCCGAACCGCTTCAGGACTCCTGGCAGGCGCGTTGGCCCGCGCCCGCCGCCACGTCAGGCCGGCACCGCCCTTGGTGCCGGCCTGACGTGTTGGAGGCCGTCGTACAACTGCTCGACCGGCTGGCTGCGGGCGTGGGCCCGTCGCAACTCGAATCCCTGGGCCGGGTGAAGCGCGGGTCCGCGGCATTCGCGTTCACAGATGCCGCACCTCGGCGGTGCGGCCCGTCGCGGTGGCCCGGCCGGACCCGGTAGGCCCCCCAACCACCCCTGACGGGCCGTCGGGCGAGATCATGCAGGTCACGGCCAGCCGGATCGGAAGGCCCGTCAACTTGTGTGCTGCGCCTGCTCGGATGGCGGTACGCTCGTGGAATCGCCGCCGCCGAGGGCGGCCTGTTGCGCAGCCGGTGGACACCGCGGTATCCACCGGCAAGACCTGAGTACGCCGCCTGTACGTCACGGGGCGGGTACCCGGATCCGCCTGCGGGTCACCGAAGCGACGCCGGGTCAGCCCCGTGACGGACCGCGGTCCTCACCGAGCGGGCACGGGTGCGTTGCGCTTCGATGGCGCTCTGCTCGCGTACGCCGGTCACCGGCCGCGAGCCCGCCTCGCGCCGGCCCATTCGATTGAGGCCCTGTGAGCACCATCGACATCACCGACGAGCACGACGACATCGACGGCATCGAGGTCATCGACATCCGCTCCGGCGACCGCTCGACGCCGTTCGAGCACCGCGTCGAGCCGGTCAGCAAGACCACCAAGGCGATCAAGTTCCTCGAAAAGGACCACCCCGACGTCCAGATCTCCCCTGCCGCGGTGCGCCGGATCGCGTTCGGAGCGGTCGAGCCCGGACTCCTCGAAGGCGCCCGCCTGGAGCGCCACCGCGTCGAGACTGGCTGGCTGAGCATCATCACCTACCGCGCGTACACACTGATGCTGTCTCCTGCGATTGAGAACGACCGGCTCCTGGACGAGGCCCACTACGCGGCCGACCCGGATACCAGCGACAGCCAGCGGGTCCTGGCCATGCCCACGGCGCACGACACCGACGCCGCCCTCGTCTACGCCGACGCCATGGACGACCTCCTCGCCGCTATCGACCGGGCGTCCAAGGGGGTGAGGAAGAACAACCCGCAGGAAGTCGGCCGGCGCATCGTGGAGCGGCCCCTGACGGCCGTCCCTGTCACCTTCCTCAACCCCGGACGCCACCCCGACGACGACCTGAGCATCGTCGACGGCAATAGCCGCTGGGCGTCCTGCACCGCCGGCATCACGGTCCCGTCCAGCTCGATCCGCCCTACCAACGCCAAGGACCCCGACAGTCTGCTTCCGTCCCACCTCATGCGGCTTCCCCTCGCCGAGCGGCGCGATCTCGTCCGGGAGATCGTCAAGAACGCCCACCGCGACATCAACGCCGCCACCGGCACGAGCAGGGCCGCCCGTGCCAAGCGCGACCAGGCCGCCAGGCTCCTCAACGCGATGACCGTCCCGGTGCAGGTCATCGTCGGCTACACCGACGACAACCCGTCCATGGGCATGGGACGCTTCCCCGTCGCGGTCCGCTCGCTGCTGATGCGCATGAACGTCGGGGTGAAGTCGTTCGAGCCGTCCTCGCAGAACGGCGTCACCGCCGAGGAGATCGTCACCGCCCTGTTCGACGCCGGCGAGCTCGGTGACAACGCCCAGGCCGTGCGGGCCGTCCTCCTCGGCCGCGCCGATGTCACCGACGCCATGAAGTCCCTCGGCCTCAACCCCGCCTTCCGCGACCTGCGGTTCACGTACGTCGTCCAGCAGCTCACCCGCAAGGAGCCCCGGCTGAACGCGATCATGGCCTCAAAGCTCGACAAGCGCCGCCTCCAGGTCACCCACCGCAGCGGCCCGATCGTCGAACTCGGCCTGCGCTCCTACTCCAGCCTCCCCAAGGAGAAGCTGGCGCCCGTACGCACCGCGCTGGACACCGGCTGCCTGTGGCAGGCCCTCACCGACCACGAGTGGACCGTCGAGAACATCGACAACGACCAGGCCGTGGACGACCTCCTCGGCCGCGCCGACATCGGCGACATCCCCGCCCGGCTGCTCCTCGGCGTGCTCGCCATGGTCACCCTCGTCACCAGTGGCTACCTCCTCGCCCCTGGCGGCTCCGCCGAGCAAATCGTGGGCAACATCAAGGTCATGCGCGCTGGCGTCGGCACGGTCATCAAGACCGTCCTCGACACGAAGGAGGGCCGACAGGTCCTCGCCGACGCGATCAAGCGGATCCGGGCCGGGCTGCCCCCGCGATGGTGGGCCGACGGCCACCTCGTCGAGCGCGAAAAGTGGAAGGGCAGCGACTTCAACGCCCACCTGCGCCTCGCTGCCAACCACGGATTCGACCGCGAGGGCTACCAGAACGACCCCACCGCCACCGAACTCGAGGACAAGGCCCTCACGACCTTCCAGAAGTCCCTCACCGAGGCCGCCACCGACCTCGACGACCTGATCGCCCTGCGCAAGGAGAACGGCACCGACACCAAACTCCCCTGGATCGCCGTGGAGCCGTCCGTCAAGCAGCTCCGCTACATGGGCAGCGACCTCGGCGGCATCTCCGAGGCCGAGCCGCGCTGATGACCGACACCACCTGGACCGGCGTCGTTGCCGTCACCGACGACCGGTACGCCATGCTCGCCCGGCTCGCCGGCCAGTGGATCGTCGAACCGCAGCCCGAGCCGATCCCCATCGGCGAGGACTCCGGGTACGAGGACAAGGCCATCTACATCGCGGTCAACCGCAACGGCAACGCCTGCTACTGCGGAAAGACCCGCCCCACCCGGGCCCTGAACCGGGGGGCCGCCGCGACCAGGCTCAGCCAGCACATCAACCGCAGCACGTCGAAGCGGGACGAGTGGGTTGAGTACTGGGTGATCCCGCTCCGTGACGCCACCCCAGACCATGTCGTCTCCGCCCTGGAAAAAACCGTGGCAGCCCGCCTCGGCATCCCGCTCGTGCACCGGACGCGCATCCCGCGCCGACGCACCTGACCCCGGCCGGCCGAAACCAAAGCCGGCACCGCAAACACAGGAGGGGCCCCGCATCGACCGCACGGTGCCGGGTCCCGGAAGGGACCCGCGGGGCCTTCATCCCCGCGCGGCCTCCGGTTGGGGGCACCGCCCCCACCGCCGGCCAG
>NZ_JAVRBF010000114.1:0-13920 GCF_032436805.1 Streptomyces sp. P17
GCGGCTGGGGGTCCGGGGGTTACCCCCCGGTGAATGCAGCATCAGCGGGTCCGGGGTTCGAGTCCCTGGCGGCGCACAGGCGGTGAAGGTCCCTCGCGGGTGCGGGGGGCCTTCGCTTTTTGGACGGGCTCGCCTCAGTGCCGCGGGGGCGGCTGGGGGTCCGGGGGTTACCCCCCGGTGAATGCAGCATCAGCGGGTCCGGGGTTCGAGTCCCTGGCGGCGCACAGGCGGTGAAGGTCCCTCGCGGGTGCGGGGGGCCTTCGCTTTTTGGACGGGCTCGCCTCAGTGCCGCGGGGGCGGCTGGGGGTCCGGGGGTTACCCCCCGGTGAATGCAGCATCAGCGGGTCCGGGGTTCGAGTCCCTGGCGGCGCACGATGGCGATGGCGAGGCGTGTTCGCGGAAAGCGCGAACCGCCTCGCCGTCGGCGTTTCTGCGCGGCTGCGCCGCGCGCGGTGGGGGCTTCGCCACCCACACCCCCTTTGCCCTGGGTCCCTGCGGGCGTCAGTCAGAACGCTTAGCGGGTACGATCCGCACCGTCCACGCCCCCGCCGGAGTCCGGCCCTCCACCTCCACCCGCACCCCCTCCCCCGGCACCGTGAAGCTCTCGCCGAGGGCGACCGGGGCGTCCGCGAGGGGTGGGTACACCGAGTTCTCCCAGCAGGCCTCGGTGCGCGGGTGGGCGTCGATCACCTCGATCGGGCCGCGGCCGGACTCGGCGCCGCTGCGGATGCGGTAGACGAGGACCCCGTCCCGGCAGGCCCCCGCGTCGCTGCCGACGCGGCCGCGCGCCTCGAAGGCGAGCGCGCTGTCCGCGCCGGTGCGCACCACCGCGAGCTTGGTCCCGCCCCCGAGCCCGAAGGCCGGCGCCCCGGCCGCGCCCGTCACCGCCACCCCCGGACCGGCCCCGAGCGGCTCCAGCGTGAGCCGCGCACCGGCCGGGTCCCGTACGCAGGTCACCTGGCGGGGATTCAGCCACCCGAGCTTCCACTTGTGCCAGCCGAACAAGTCCGGTGCCAGCCCGAACTGGCTGCCCATCAGGTCCCAGTCGCCGACATAGGTGTCCCAGTCGCCCCCGCCGTCCACCGGGCGGTGGTAGAGGTCCGGCAGGTCGAAGGCATGGCCCGTCTCATGGGCCAGCACCAGCCGGTCCGGCGGATGCTGTTCGAACACCGTGACGACCCGCCGGATCTCGGTGCCGTCGGCACGCAGCGGAGTGTCCAGGTTGACGACCTTCGTGGCGTCGGAGTCCACCCCGGGCGCGTCCGGATCGGCGACGAAGTACACGATGTCGTAGCGGGAGAAGTCCACCCGGCTGTCGGCGGCGGCGAGGGCATCGCGCAGATAGGCGCTGCGGTTCTCGGGCTGCCAGTCACGCTGTATGGCGTACGCCGTCGAAGGGCGGGGCATCCGGATCCAGTCCCGGAGCGGATGCGGGCGCAGGGTGAACCTGCCGTAGGAGGCACGCTCGAAGAAGCGGCTGGTGGCGGGGAAGTGGTCGGCGGCCAGCTCGGCGGGACTGGTCAGCGGGAGAGAGTCGGGGAAGGACAGGAAGACCATCACCGCGTCCAGCGAACGGGCCGGGCGCGGGTAGGCGGCGTTCCAGGTGTCCAGGCCCTCCGAGTGGTGGGCGTCGGTGCGCTTCAGGGCACAGGGCGCGGACGAGAAGGGCTCGGCGACCGAGGGAGCGGAGATCAGGGAGGTCGCGGCGAGCGCGGACATCGTGGTGAACAGAGCGGCGGTGGTGCGCAGTCGGGGCCATTCGCGCAGCCGGACCCCGAGTCCCCGGAACGTCGCACGGGTGAGTTCCCTGAGCGGGAGCTGACGCGGCACGTGGACCTCCGGGAGCGGTTCGCGGGACACCGCACCCAGCCTGTGGGAATTTGTCGTACTACGCCCTGTTTGTCTGCACCGGACGAGTGATGGGGACCGATGGCGACACCCCCGAATCGCTCACGGACCGTCACATGTGGTCGGGGGGCTGCTGAACCTGTCCAGGTGCGGGCAGAAACGAATTGTCAGTTCGTTGGCTCGGTCCAGGACACTGGACACCGGCTGGAAGGCCTCCGACCCAGCCTCTATGATCGGCACACTTTCCTGACCCATCCTGTACAGTCCTGATCCTTTTCCTGCACGGATCCGGCCCGGCGGTCGCCAGGTCGGTCGGCATCCCGACGAGACCCATCCGAAGACCGAGTGCACTGCGGGAGCGAGCGGTGAGCGGAACGTCCGAAGGGCCGGCGCCCGCGGCAGATCTCATCGGGCCGGCTGTCACAGAGAGTGATCAAGGGTCCCCTTCTCGTACCGGTCCGCACGACCGGCCACCCTCCACGCCTTTCCGGTCCGCCTTCGACGCCTCTCCCCTGGCGATGGCGGTCGTGGATCGCGAAGGCCTGGTCACCGGCGCCAACCCGGCCCTCGGCGACCTCCTCGGCAGTTCCCCGCAGGCGCTGGCCGGGACGATCGCCGCCGATCTGGTGGACCTGACGTCGGACGCCCGTACCTGGCACGCGTACCGCGAGGTGCTGCGCGGCCGGCAGGCGCGGCTGCGCTGCACACGCCGGCTGAAGCACCCCGACGGCCACTGCCTGTGGGTGCAGGTCTCCATCGCGCCGCTGCCCGCCGAGGAGCGCGGCGGGGTCCTGCTGTCGGTCGCCGACATCAGCGCGCGCCGTGAACTCCAGGCCCGGCTACGGCACTTGCAGAACCACGACCCGGTGACCCGGCTGCCCAACCGCACGCTGTTCTTCGAACGCCTGTCGGCCGCGCTGGAGGCGGAGGCGTACGAGGAGGGCGGCACCGGGCGGATCGGGCTGTGCTATCTCGACCTCGACGGCTTCAAGGCGGTCAACGACACCCTCGGGCACCGGGTGGGCGACCGGCTGCTGGCGGCCGTAGCGGAACGGCTGACGCGGTGTGCGGACGAGGCGGGGTACGCCAGGGCGAGTACACCGCTGGTGGCGAGGCTCGGCGGCGATGAATTCGCCCTGCTGGTCGAGGACTCGACGGGCACCGAGCAGCTCGCGGACCTCGCCGAGTCGGTGCTCACGGCGCTCCAGGCCCCCTTCGACATCTCGGGCCGGAGGCTGTCGGTGTCGGCGTCGATCGGGGTCGTGGAGCGGCACGCCGCCGGGACCAGCCCCACCGCGCTGATGCAGGCCGCCGACACCACGCTGTACTGGGCGAAGGCCGACGGCAAGGACCGCTGGACGCTCTTCGACCCCGAGCGCAACGCCCACCGTATGACCCGCCAGGCCCTCGCCTCGACGCTCCGGCCCGCCATCGAGCGCGGGGAGTTCGTGCTGGAGTACCAGCCGCTGGTGTGCATGGAGGACGGGCGGCTGCGCGGGGTCGAGGCGCTCGTCCGTTGGAATCACCCGCAGTTCGGACTGCTGACGCCGAATCGGTTCATCGGACTGGCAGAGGAGGACGGCTCGATCGTCCCGCTGGGCCGCTGGGTGCTGGCCACCGCCTGCCGCCAGGCCCGCCGCTGGCAGCTGGACCGTCCGGACGAGCCGCCGATCTTCGTCAGCGTCAATGTGGCGGTCCGTCAGGTCTGGGACTCCGACCTGGTCGCGGACGTCGCCCAGACCCTCGCGGAGACGGGCCTCGCACCGCATCTGCTCCAACTGGAGCTGACCGAATCCGCGGTGATGGGCTCGGGCGGCCGCCCCCAGCAGGCGCTCCAGGCCCTCAGCGACATGGGCGTCCGCATCGCGATCGACGACTTCGGCACGGGGTACTCGAACCTGGCGTACCTGAGCCGGCTGCCGGTGTCCGTCCTGAAGCTGGACGGTTCCTTCGTCAAGGGCTTCCAGTACGACGGGGAGGGCATCGCGCCGAACCCGGCCGACGAGGTCGTGGTGGAGGCGATGATCGAGCTCGCCCATCGCCTCGGGCTGACCGTGACCGCGGAGTGCGTGGAGACCTCGGCGCAGGCCTCCCGGCTACGGCGGATCGGCTGCGACACCGGCCAGGGGTGGCTGTACTCCCGGCCGGTGACGCCGGATCGTATCTCCGAGTTGCTGCGCTCACCCGAGGTTCAGGCGGCCGCTCACAAGTCGTAGGCGTCCGCGAGGAGTTCGTAGGAGCGCAGGCGCAGCGCGCCGCTGTGGGCGTGGGACGTGATCATCAACTCGTCGGCGCCGGTGCGCTTGTGGAGGTCGTCCAGTCCGGAGCGGACCTCGCCGGCGGTGCCGTGCACGATGTTGGCGCCCCAGGACGCGATGAACTCCTCTTCCATCGCGCTGAACTGATGCGCCTCGGCCTCTTCGGGACTGGGGAAGAGCCCGGGCCGCCCGGTCCGCAGCCGCACCATGTTCAGTCCGGTGGCCCGCACCTGGCGCCGGGCCTCCTTCTCGTCGTCGGCGGCGAGGGCGGAGACGCCGATCAGGGCGTACGGCGCGGCCAGCACCTCGGACGGCTGGAAGGACTCCCGGTAGAGGTCGAGTGCCGGGATGGTGTTGTGCGCCGAGAAGTGGTGCGCGAAGGCGAAGGGCAGGCCGAGGGCACCGGCGAGCCGGGCGCTGAAGCCGGAGGAGCCGAGGAGCCAGACGGGCGGCCGGTGCGGGCTCTGGACCCCGCCGGGCGCTGTCGCCTGGACCGGTCCGGGGACGGCGTGGATACGGCGGTAGGGGTGCCCGTCCGGGAAGTCGTCGTCGAGGAAACGGGTCAGCTCGGCGAGTTGGTGGGGGAAGTCGTCGGCGCCCTCGTTGAGCCGGTCGGTACGACGGAGGGCGGCCGCGGTGGCCCCGTCCGTGCCCGGCGCCCGCCCGAGACCGAGGTCGATCCGTCCCGGGGCGAGCGCCTCCAGGGTGCCGAACTGCTCCGCGATGACCAGCGGGGCGTGGTTGGGGAGCATGACGCCGCCCGAGCCGAGGCGGATGCGGGAGGTGTGGGCGGCGAGGTGGGCGAGGATCACGGCCGGGGAGGACGAGGCCACGCCCGGCATGGAGTGGTGCTCGGCGACCCAGTACCGGTGGAACCCGCGGGACTCCGTCATACGGGCGAGCTCGACGCTGGTCCTGAGGGCATCGGTGGCGGTACCGCCGACGCCGACGGTGACCAGGTCGAGTACGGAGAGGGGGACGGGGGCGGTGCCCTGTACTGCGCCCCGGATCTCGTCTGCCGCCATCGGTGGATGCCTCCTGTTGTACGCCGCGACGTTCTTGTCCGGCGGTAACAGGAGGGTGGCTCCGGTTTATTCCCTCACACCTGCACGATCGGCTCCCGGGTGAACAGTGATCCGAGCGCCGGGGCGTTCACCCTGCGGTCCGTCAGGCGAAGGGCCTCCCAGACGGTGACCTGGTTCGCCGTCAGGACGGGTTTGCCCAGTTCCTTCTCCAGGGTGGGGATCACGGCCGCCGTGTGCAGGGCCGTGTCCGGGAGCAGGACCGCCTCCGCGGTGTCGTCGTCGGCCTGACGGGCCAGGGCCAGGACGTCCTCCTCCGTCCACTCCCCCACCTCGGCCGCCGTGATGATGCCGGAGCCCCGTACCGACACCACCTCCGCGCCGCCCGCCCGCAGGAAGTCGGCGAACAGCTCCGCCACAGCGCCGGGGTAGGTCGCGCCCACCGCCACCCGGCGCACACCCAGCTCCGCCGCCGCGTGCACGAAGGCGAAGGACGTCGAGGAGGCCGGCATGCCCGCCGTACGGGCCAGGGTGCGGACCTGGTCGTGGGCGCCCTCCCAGCCGTGGACGAAGCTGCCGCTCGTGCACGCCCAGACCACCGCCTCCGCGCCCGTGAGGCGGAGCTGTTCCACGCCCGCCGCCAGGCGTTCCGCGGAGCCCATCTCCTTGAGCGCGTCCACCCGGTGCGCGTCCTCGCCGATGTCCGTGTGCACCAGGTCCACCCGGATGTCGCTGCCCAGAAGCTGCTCGATGCGTGGATAGTCGTCCTCGGCGGAGTGGCCCGGGTAGAGGAATCCGAGTGCCGTCATGTCGAACCTTCCTGCTGCTGTTCCACGTCCGGAAGTGCGGGACCGCTACGGGCCGCCGGGTCGATCAGTGCCTGGTACGGTCCCACCGCTCGGGTACCCAGCCGACGCAGGGCCGCCCACATCGTCACCTGGTTGGCCGAGATCACCGGTATCCGCAGCTCCGCCTCCAGTTGCGGGATCACGTCGTACGTCGGCAGGTTGGTGCAGCTGATGAACAGACAGTCCGCGCCGCGCCGCACCGCCCTGCGCGCCATGTCCACCACATCGCGGTACGGCACCTTCCATATGTGCCGCGTCAGCCCCATGAACGCGCACCCCGTCACCCTGACGCCCCCCTCGGCCACGTACTCCTGAAGCGACCGGGTCACCGACACCGTGTACGGCGTCACCAGCGCCACCCTGCGCGCGCCGAGGTCGGCCAGCGCCTCCAGCAGCGCCCCGGAGGTGGTCACCGAGGGCACCGCGCCGGCCCTCGTCATCGCCTCGCACATCGCTCGCTCGCCCGCGACGCCGCCGACGAAACTGCCCGAGGTGCAGGCGTAGGCCACCACCTCGGGGGCGATGGCGATCAGGGTCCGCACACCCTCGGCGAGCGTCTCGTGCTCGCTCACCAGCCGGGCGAGGTCCAGGCTGACCTCGACCGGCACGTACGGCGTGCGGGTCAGATGCAGGGACACCTCGTCCGGGACCCAGCGCCACAGCTCACGGTCGAGGGCGAAGTCGAAGGGAGCGACCACACCGACACCGCGCTGCGGCCGGGGACCGCCGAGAAAGGACACGTCCATCGCAGGCACCGCCCTCGCGAGGAGATATGGGAACTGCGGACGGTGCAGGCGTCCGTGTTGACGAAGGTAGATTCGGGTGCGAGCGTGGTCAATCCGCGCATGTCAGACGCCCGGTCCCGACCGAAGGAACGGCATGACCACCCCCACGCTGCTCGTCCTGGACGCCGACCCGCTTCCCCGGCTCGGACGGCTCACCGGACGGGCGCGGATCGAGCACGCGGACCCCACCACCCTCGCGGCGAAGCTGCCCGACGCCGATGTCCTTCTCGTGTGGGACTTCACCTCCCACGCCGTGCGGCACGCCTGGCCCGGCGACGGGCCCCGGCCCCGCTGGGTGCACACCGCGAGCGCCGGTGTCGATCACCTGATGTGTCCTGAACTCGCCGCGTCCGACACCGTGGTCACCAACGCGCGCGGCATCTTCGACGAGCCCATCGCCGAGTACGTCGCCGCCCTCGTCCTGGCGATGGCCAAGGACCTGCCGCGGACGCTCGAACTCCAGGGGCAGAAGATCTGGCGGCACCGCGAGTCGCGGCGGCTCGCCGGTACCCGCGCCTGTGTCGTCGGCTCCGGGCCCATCGGGCGGGCCATCGTCCGTACCCTCAAGGCCCTCGGCGTCACCTCCGCACTCGTCGGCCGGGTCCCGCGCACCGGCATCCACGGCCCCGAGGACCTGGACCGGCTGATCGCCCGCGCCGACTGGATCATCGCCGCCGCACCGCTGACCGAGCAGACGTCCGGCATGTTCGACGCCCGCCGGTTCGGGATGATGCAGCCCTCCGCGCGGTTCATCAACGTCGGGCGCGGGCCGCTCGTCGTGGAGGAGGCGCTGGTCGAGGCGCTTTCCAAGCGGTGGATCGCGGGCGCCGCGCTGGATGTGTTCGCGCATGAACCCCTCGGCCCCGAGAGTCCGTTGTGGGGGCTGCCCGGGCTGGTCGTGTCCCCGCACATGAGCGGCGACACCATCGGCTGGCGCGACGAACTCGCGGCGCAGTTCGTGGAGTTGTACGAGCGCTGGGAGGCGGGCAGAACCCTGCCGAACGCGGTCGACAAGCAACGCGGGTACGTGCCAGGACGCTGAACTTCCCACGGCTGGAGGGCGCATGACCGACCTGACGGGACTGACCGCCGTACAACTCCTCGACGGATACCGCACGGGCGCGTTCAGCCCGGTGGACGCCACGCGCGCGGCGCTGGAGCGGGCCGAGCTGATCCAGCCGGAGGTGAACGCGTTCGTGCGGATCACCGCCGAGCAGGCGCTGGCGGGGGCCCGTGAGTCGGCCGAGCGGTGGCGGCGCGGGGAGCCGGCCGGGCTGCTGGACGGGGTCCCGGTCACCGTGAAGGACATACTGCTGATGCGGGGCGCGCCCACCCTCAAGGGCTCCAAGTCCATTGCTGAGAAGGGGAGTTGGGACGAGGACGCGCCCTCCGTGGCCCGGTTGCGCGCGCACGGCGCCGTCTTCCTCGGCAAGACCACCACCCCGGAGTTCGGCTGGAAGGGCGTCACCGACTCGCCGCTGACCGGCGTCACCCGGCATCCGCTGGACCCGACGCGCACGGCGGGCGGTTCCAGCGGCGGGGCCGCCGCGGCCGTGGCGCTCGGCGCGGGACCGCTGGCCCTGGGCACCGACGGCGGCGGGAGCGTCCGTATCCCCGCGTCCTTCTGCGGGATCTTCGCGCTGAAGCCCACCTACGGCCGGGTGCCGCTGTATCCCGCGAGCGCGTTCGGGACGCTGGCGCATGTGGGGCCGATGACCCGGGACGCGGCCGACGCGGCGCTGATGCTGGACGTCATCGGGGCCCCGGACTCCCGGGACTGGTCGGCGCTCGGTCCTGTGTCCGGCTCCTTCACCGACGGGCTCACCGGCGGTGTGCGCGGGCTGCGGGTGGCGTACTCGCCCTCGCTCGGCGGTCAGGTGGCGGTGCGTCCCGCGGTCGCCTCGGCGGTGCGGCGGGCGGTGGAACGGCTCGCGGGGCTCGGCGCGTACGTGGAGGAGACCGACCCCGATGTCACCGACCCGGTGGACGCCTTCCACACCCTGTGGTTCAGCGGCGCCGCCCGGGTGACCCAGCATCTCGGGCCGCACCAGCGGGAGTTGCTCGACCCCGGCCTGCGCGAGATCTGCGCGCTCGGCGCCCGCTACAGCGCCCTTGACTATCTGGCCGCCGTCGACGTCCGGATGGAACTCGGCCGCCGGATGGGCCGCTTCCACGACTCCTGCGATCTGCTGGTCACCCCCACCCTGCCGATCACCGCGTTCGAGGCGGGCGCCGAGGTGCCCAAGGGCTCCGGGCACCGCCGCTGGACGGGGTGGACGCCGTTCACGTACCCCTTCAACATGACCCAGCAGCCGGCCGCCACCGTCCCCGTCGGCACCGACGGGGACGGACTGCCGGTGGGCCTGCAGATCGTGGCCGCCCGGCACCGGGACGATCTGGTGCTGCGGGCGGCGCACGCGCTCATGTCCGACGGAAGCTGAGGGTCTCTCCCGCGGCGCCCGAGCGCCAGAGGTCGTTGCACGCGTCCGCCATCTCCGGCAGGCCCTCCACCACCTGCCCCCAGACGATGCCGGGCACCCAGCCCACATCGCCGTTGAGCAGCAGGTTGTTGCGCTCGTAGAACAGGGCCAGGTCGACCAGGGTGGTGCCGGGGCGGACCTCACGGTCGTAGCCGTAGGCCTTGGTGCCCAGTTCCGCGCCCGCGAAGGCGAAGTAGCAAAGGTCACCGGGGATCGGGGTGACGGTCGGGTTCTCCAGGGGTGGCTCGGTGTCGGCGAAGGGTGGGAAGAGGGCGTAGATCTCGTTGCGGGCGTATTTGGCGTGGTAGACGTCCCCGCTGAGCGGGAGGGCGTCCCAGACTGCCGCGCAGGTGACCGGTGCGCGGTCGTCCAGGAGTTTCGCCGTGCAGTGGATGTCCCGCTTCACGAGCGAGACCTCGATGAACCGATCAGTCATGCAAACCAGGGTGCATACATCGCATGCTCTCGGGTAGCCGCGCCGCCATGGCTCCACCACTGGAACATGGGAAACACATATCCGGGCCCACGCGCCGATCGCTGCTCGCGGGGGTGGCGGCGCTCGGTGCGCTGGGCGCGGCCGGCTGCTCACGGGTGGCCACGGCCTCCACGAAGGACGGCGGCGAGCTGCTCGAACGACTGCGGGCGGCTGGTGTCGTACGGCTCGGGATCGCGGGCGAGATTCCCTTCGGTTACATCGACAAGAACGGCGAGCTGACCGGCGAGGCCCCCGAGCTGGCGAAGGTGATCTTCAAGCGGCTCGGCGTGGACCGGGTGCAGCCCGTGCCGACCGAGTTCGGCTCACTGATCCCCGGGCTCAACTCGCAGCAGTTCGATGTCGTCGCGGCCGGGATGTACGTCAATCCCGAGCGCTGTGAGCAGGTCATCTTCGCCGATCCCGACTATCAGATGCTCGATTCGTTCATCGTGCGCAAGGGCAACCCCAAGGGCCTGCAGGACTACCGGGACGTCGTCGAGAAGAAGGTGAAGTTCGCGACCGGCACCGGGTACGCGGAGATCCAGTACGCGGTCGAGGCCGGGTACAAGGAGAGCGACATCCTCATCGTCCCGGACCAGGTGGCGGGGCTGAACGCGGTCGAGGCCGGCCGGGTCGACGTCTTCGCGGGGACGGCGCTGACCACCCGCGAGGTGGTGAAGAAGTCCGGCAAGGCCGAGGCGACGAAGGCCTTCAGGCCCATCGTCGACGGCAAACCCCGTGTCGACGGCGGCGCGTTCGCGTTCCGGCCCACCGAGACCAAGCTGCGGGACGCCTTCAACGTGGAGCTGCACAAGCTGAAGAAGAGCGGCGAACTGCTGCGCATCCTCAAGCCGTTCGGCTTCACCGAGGCGGAGATGACCGAGCTGACCGCGAAGGAGCTGTGCGGCGGATGACTTCGGGACTCTGGGAACTCGTACTCAAGGGCGTCTGGGTCACCGTCCAACTGCTGGTCCTCAGCGCGCTGCTGGCCACGGCGGTCTCGTTCGTGGTCGGCATCGCCCGCACCCACCGGCTGTGGATCGTCCGCTTCCTCGCGGGCTTCTACACCGAGGTGTTCCGCGGGACCTCGGCGCTGGTGATGATCTTCTGGGTGTTCTTCGTGCTGCCGCCCGCCTTCGGCTGGCAGCTGGTGCCCCTGTGGGCGGGCACGCTCGCCCTCGGACTCACCTACGGCGCCTACGGCTCGGAGATCGTGCGCGGCGCGCTGACCGCGGTCGACCCGGCGCAGAAGGAGGGCGGCATCGCGCTCAGCTTCACGCCCTGGCAGCGGATGAGGCTGATCCTGCTGCCGCAGGCGGTGCCGGAGATGATCCCGCCCTTCTCCAACCTGCTGATCGAGCTGCTCAAGGGCACCGCCCTGGTGTCCGTCATGGGCATGGGCGACCTCGCCTTCAGCGGCAACCTGGTGCGCCTGGCGCTCCAGGAGAGCGCGGAGATCTACACGTACATCCTGCTCATCTACTTCGTGATCGCGTTCCTGCTCACGCGGATCATGCGGGGTCTGGAGAAGCGGTTGAAGGCCGGTGTGGGCAAGCAGCCCGAGAAGAAGGTCGTCGTACCTGAGCCGGTGGGCGGTGGTGTGTCATGACGTGGGACTGGGGAGCGGTCGGTGACTTCATGCCGCACTTCTGGGACGGACTGCTGGTCACCCTGCAGGCTCTGGCGCTCGGTTCGCTGATCTCCTTCGCGCTCGGTCTGGTGTGGGCGCTGCTGATGCGGACGCCGAGCCGCTGGGTGCGCTGGCCGGTCGGGATGGTCACGGAGTTCGTGCGCGACACCCCGCTGCTGGTGCAGCTGTTCTTCCTCTTCTCCGTACTGCCCGAGTGGGGCGTAACCTTCTCCGCGCTGACCACCGGTGTCTTCGCCATCGGGCTGCACTACTCGACGTACACGATGCAGGTCTACCGGGCCGGTATCGAGGCGGTGCCGGTCGGCCAGTGGGAGGCCGCGACGGCGCTGAACCTGCCGCTCACCCGTACCTGGACCGCGGTGATCCTGCCGCAGGCGATCCGGCGGGTCGTGCCGGCGCTCGGCAACTACGTGATCGCGATGCTCAAGGACACGCCGATGCTGATGGCGATCACGGTCCTCGACATGCTCGGCCAGGCGCGGCTGTTCTCCCAGGAGCAGTTCCAGTTCACCGAGCCGCTGACGGTGATCGGCGTGGCCTTCATCGTCATTTCCTACCTGGCCTCCCTTCTTCTGCGAGCCCTGGAGCGACGCCTTGTCCACTGACATCCAGCACAGTCCCGACATGAACCCGGCGGACAAGCGCTCCAACGGCGAGCTGATCCGGCTGGAGCAGGTCACCAAGCGGTTCGGCGACAACACCGTCCTCGACCACCTCGACTTCTCGGTCCAGGCCGGCAAGCACGTCACGCTGATCGGTCCGTCCGGCTCGGGCAAGACCACGATCCTGCGCCTGCTGATGACGCTGACCAAGCCCGACGAGGGCACGATCACCGTCGACGGGGAGCGGCTCTTCCCGGCGCCGGAGAAGCAGGTCCGCGAGGTCCGCAAGAAGATCGGGATGGTCTTCCAGCAGTTCAACCTGTTCCCGAACATGACGGTCCTCAGAAACATCACCGAGGCCCCGGTCACCGTGCTCGGCATGTCCAAGGACGCGGCCGAGGAACGGGCCCGGGACCTGCTGGAGCTGGTCGGCCTCACCGACCACGTCGACAAGCACCCCTCCCAGCTCTCCGGCGGCCAGCAGCAGCGGGTGGCCATCGCCCGGGCGCTGGCCATGCGGCCGCAGGTGCTGCTCCTGGACGAGGTCACCTCGGCCCTGGACCCGGAGCTGGTCGCGGGCGTCCTCGACGTCCTCAGGGACATCGCCCGCTCCACCGACATCACGATGCTCTGTGTGACCCACGAGATGAACTTCGCCCGCGACATCTCGGACCAGGTACTGATGTTCGACTCCGGTCGGGTCATCGAGGCCGGCGCCCCGGAGAAGATCTTCAGTGAACCCGAGCACGACCGGACCCGGGAATTCCTCAGCGCGGTGCTCTGACCCGGTACCCAGGTCATGGCGATGTCATATGCCAGAGGGTTATCACCGCAGCTTGCGGCGTCGGTATCTTGTCAACAACCGCTCACTACAAGCCTCTTGGCGGCTATCGTGGAGACGATTGGCTGACTGGAATCAGGCCCAGGGGGAAACCGTGGCGCTGAAGCACGAGCCGACCGCGCCGTACCACTCGGCCCAGGACGCCCTGCGCGTCCTGGAGACCGTGGCACGGCACACCACCGGAATCACCGACGTCGAACTCGCCCGGCACACCACCCTCAGCCCGGAGCGCCTGACCAGCCTCCTGAGGATGCTGCGCCGCGAGGGGTACGTCGAGCAGATCACCGACGGCGCCTATGTCACCGGCGAGGCGCTGACCCGGCTGGGCTCGGCGCAGGACCGGGAGGCCGCGCTGCGCGACAAGCTCCAGCACACCCTGGACCGGCTGCGCGACTCGGTCGGCGCGGCGGTGTACATCAGCCGGTATGTCGACGGTGAGGTGAAGGTCACCCAGTACGCCGACGGCCCGGACGCGCCGGCGGTGAACGAGTGGGTGGACTTCCGTTACTCGGCGCATGCGACGGCGGTCGGCAAGAGCCTGCTCACGCAGCTCGACCACAACGGTCGGCGTGATCATCTGTCCCGGCACAAGATGGCGCGACTCACCTCGCGGACCATCACCAGCGACAAGCTGCTCCTGTCCCGGCTGGAGGCTCAGCCGCCCACGGTGCCGGTTCTGGACCTTCAGGAGTATGCGGTGGGCACGGTGTGTGCGGCGGTGCCGATCACTGCGGGGTCCTCCGTCGGGTGCCTGGCGTTGTCGTTGCCGGTGGAGCATGCGCATCGGTTGCGGCAGGCCGCGGACGCCTTGAATCGGAATGCGGCGCCTGTTCTTCTGTCGCTGGCGATCTAGGGTTCGGGTGCGGGCCCGGTGGGGGCTGGTCGCGCCCACGCGGCGGAGCCGCATATCGATACAGCCCCGCGCCCCTAGGTAGGTGCACTTGCCCTTGGTTCGGAGCAGCCCCTCGGACCAGGTAGTATTTTCTTCGTCGCCAGCCGCGAGACATCAAAACGAGCGGTTGGTGTGAGTCATGCGCCGCTAGCTCAGTTGGTTAGAGCAGCTGACTCTTAATCAGCGGGTCCGGGGTTCGAGTCCCTGGCGGCGCACAG